>JAPPII010000082.1:0-13585 GCA_028820845.1 Candidatus Poribacteria bacterium | reverse complement strand
TAACATTCACAGTGTTTTGGTAAAAAAAACAATAGGAGTAAAAAAATGACAACGCAAATTCGCCAGCAAAATGGCATTTCGATTTTGGAACCGAGTGGTAAAATCGTCGGACACTCCGTATCGGAATTACGGGAAGTCATCTTACCGCAAATAGAGGCTTCTAATGCCCCGCGTATTCTCATCAATTTCGAGAATGTCAGCGTGATTGATAGTTCTGGACTTGGGACTCTGATGGAAGCACGCGCTGCTGCGACCCGCAAGAATGGTCGTATGGGTGCGATCAACGTCGGGAGAAACATCAAGAACTTGGTCGTTCTGAGTCGGGTGGTCAACCTATTTGAGCATTTCGACGACGAGGACGCTGCGGTTACGGCATTGTCTGCCTAAATCTGAAATTCAATTAAATCCGAGAAGGGAGTGGTTCTGCCACTCCCTTTTTTTGGCTGTTAGCAGTTGGCTGTCGGGATTAGGAAATCCCTCCTATATTTAGGTAACGACAGGGCCATTCAGTTTTCCAATAATTTAGGTCCGGAAGCCCGGATTTAGTCTGGGAATAGACTAAATCCATTCCTTGTATTACATTCTTGTTCGGGAAAAGTGTGCTGCCCCGAATAAATTCGGGCATCCATCAAGAGAAATCCTTTACGTAAGTAAACTTATCCCTTAAAACTAAACAGCCCTGGGTAACGATGGCGTGCTTGACGGTTCGTCGGAATACTGGTATGATAGACGGACTGATTGTTAGGGAGGTGTGATAGCATGTCGCTTGGGGAATGGACAACTGTCCGACCGGAACATATTCATCTGCTTGCCGAAGAACTCGCAACACGGCAGCTGCCTGTCATCGCTCAACTTGAGCCGATCGCTGATTTTGAGGAACTCTATACCTTCGCGGAAGCGAATCCGACTCCGGTTGTGTTCTCACCGCAGCGCCCAGTATGGCGATTGGAATCGGTTGCCTCACGGATCGTTGAAGGGGTTGCCGTCGCTGCACACGAACCACTTCTCGATGTGGGTTACCCAGAACTTGCCCGTATCCTGTTGGAACACGCCGAGTATCTCTACGCCTATTCAGAGGGTGAACCGCGTCCGAGACTTGAAGCCGGAAGTGCGTTGGCATTGGTAGGTTGCGTTTGTGCTGCATTGCCACAGTCTGAACTCTGGCGGCTCGCTGGATTCGGACGGGTTGCGGCTGTCCTTGCTGAGGTCGCTCCTGCCCCGACAGATGACCACCTTACGCTCCCGCTTGATGTTGCGTTCTTGTTGGCAAATGAACGGAATATCCCGATTCTGGAGAGGGCAGTTACCGCCTATAACACTGTTCTCAACCGCAATCTCACGCCCGAAAACCTATACAAATTACCACTGAACGATCGCGATTTCTTTGATACGCTCAACTTGGATTTTCCGGGAATGGGGGCCGTGAAAACTGCTTTGTTAGCAGACGATATATCTGCTGCGAAATCCGAATATACTGCGTTTCGGCGGGCGTTTTTAGACGCGGCGATTGAAGATAAAGCGGTAAATCTCTTGGAAAGATCGGATACTTATGCCACCGCTAAGACCTATCTTGAGTGTCTACTTCGGTTGTCTGTCCACCCGACCCCTGCGATCCAAGCGACAACGGAGATCGGTATCGCTGCGCACCTGTTTCCTGAATTTCCTCACAGTGAGGAGCTGCTTACCTTAGCATTGCGTCGCTATCAGTGGATCCTTGATGCATTCTTCCATGCCGACGGTTTTCACAAGGATCGGACCCTCCGTTCCCAAGTTGAGGCGATCGCTGATTTTACCAGATTTCTATCTTGCTACGGCACGATGACTCACGATTGCTACTCTCAGGAGGTTGACGGCACGACGGAGTGTGCCTACTACTTTAAAGAAGTAACTGAAAAGTTGGTAGAGGCGTGTATCCATTTAAGTCGACCTGATTTTTCATTCCCACCGTTGGGTGCCTTGCCTGCTCCGAATTTCGATGCCGTTGAACTCTGCACGATTGTTGATAGCGGTTTTCAGCGTGCCGATTTTCCGTATCCCGATACGACCTCGCATGCGCTGTCTGAGACTGGCTTTTATGTGATGAGAGATGGTTGGAACCCCGATGCCCAATACCTGTTTTTTGATGTGCATCCGCAGGCAAAAACGAATGAAGCGGATATATCACGTCTTGCACTCTATGCTCACGGACGGGAGTTGACGACGGGTTCTGTCTGTGTGCTTGACAGTGCACTGTTAGGCGATGATGTGCTTGGGACGCAGTGGATAACGACACCGGTATTTGATTGGCTCGAAAGATGGTCGGTATTAGCTCCGAATTCTGAAAACTCGCAAGCCTCAGATATTCACCACAAACGTGCTATCTTTTACCTCAAGGGTGAATACTTCGTTTTGCACGATCTCGTTCTCGGTGCGGAGTCGGAGACATTGGCACAGGTTTTTCGTTTCGGTCGCGGAACACCCCTTCACATCTCAGCAGACGCTGGCTATGCTTGGACGCAGGCACCGAACCGGAGTAACCTATTCATCGGTGCGGCTGGGGCAAGGGATCTCACGGTCGCGTTAGATGAAGGCTCTGTTATTTATCGGCAGAAGGGTGAACCCCCGCTGGTGGTGAATACACTCTTATTTCCGATGCGACCTGAAGTTAGTGTCCATCCGACTGTTACCGACCTCCCGGTGCGGACGGATGCGGATGTCTTGGCAACAGGTTTCACGCTGCAGCTTCACGACACAACGGACACGTTCCTCATTTCTGACGACGGTTTGGCGGAGATGTCGGCGGCGGATATTAGGTTTGTCGGGGAATATCTGTTTTTACGCCGGGATCCGTCTGATAGGGACTTTCGATTTGTGATGCTGAATGGTCGGTATCTGCAAGTGGGTTCACGGGTGCTTGTGGATCTGGATGAGCCGCGCGAGCGTTATGTGCGGATGTAAGTATTCGCATGGACAGGCTCAACGCTAATCAGTGGGCAAGGAGATGTGATTCAGTTAAATATTGCTGTGGTATTTTCCTTTCTCTCGGTAGATAGATTGCGACTGAAATACCGATCCCGTGTAAGGACTTGCACATTAAGGGTCCGACATCTTTCCAGTCTAATCCACCTAATCCACATCCGAGGGCAGGCATTGCCAGTGATTCAATTCCCTCCTTTTGAAAATTGCGTTGTACCCAGTCTAATCCACCTTCAATGTCCTCTAAACGAGAGTTTTCTCTCCACTTCCGCTTTGTTGCAAATAGCAAGAACCATTTAACGGCGTTCAATGTGCGGAGTTCTGAACCGTGGTCTGCCAATTCCTCATCAAGTGAACCTTCTCGTTTATAGAGATAGGGTTTTGTTGCTGTCACGCGTTTTGACCGGCAGACATCCTGATATGCGACGTAAACATCTGGAAATTGATACTTGGCGCGCGAGGCTAATCCTTTCCCCATCACGCCCTGGAGATTGACACTGATTGTCAATGTTTGTAGTGTAGAAAAGAACATATCGCCGTCAATGAGTGAGATATTCTCTCCAATTCTATTCCGTCTATTTGGTTGGAAGAACATGTTGGGTTCTGGAATGACAGAAATTGAACGGGAACCGATCTTTTCGGAGACATTCCTTCGGGTTTCTTCGTCAGCAACGTAAACTGAATTGATGAATTCTGGGCGAATACTATCGGGTACCAGACATTCTGCCATGATCTTCCGCTTTGACCCGTCAAGCGTATTCCACCATTCGTTATACAGAATTTTCCGTTGCCGTCGAAGCACCTTTAATCCGTCAATAAGCGGATAAACTTGGGTTGGTGCATTGGCAGCGTTTCCGTCAGTGATAAAAATACCGGGGGTCTGCAAGATGTTTTCAGAAACTTCGAGGACAGCTAAATCCCTGACCCCTTTTTCATGGACAACGCGGTACATCATTGGGTTCCGCGGCTGGAAATAGAGGTTGGCATAACTCCAGAGACTTTTCTGATTGGGTGTCCTTTTTTCCTTTCTTATGTTGACAATCTCTGTGTTATAAATGCGCTCGGGTTGCACATGGTTTTTCTCAATTCTTTCGTGAGAAAGAATTCCTTTTTCAAAGATAGAAGGGAGATTGTCTATATGTGTAATGTAATAGAGGGCTTTTATCTCTGAATTCCTCATATTTGGCTTCCTCAATAGATTGGCTATCTGAAGAATCTTATCACAAGTGTCTCATTTCTCTCACCTTAAGCGGTAGTACCCAAATTTAACACGCTTTAAATAAGCATACCATCTCCCTCTTTCATTGTCAAGTGGGTTGAGAATTGTATTTCGCCTTCGCTACGTTTATGGTAAACCTTAGAATTAATTGGACACTCTGAATTGGCGAGGTTAGGAAACCTCGCCAGCGGCAGCAGGGCAGCCCGTCTTCTCTGAAATGTCTGTTTATTTATCTGGTTTACCATAGTTCAATCCGCCTGCTTATCTATCCTCCCTGTGGTTTGAGGTGCGGGTATTGTTTGCTAACTATCCTCCTTAGGTGGCTTGGGTAAGGCTTTCTGGGAGCCTTTGAGTGCCTTTGGGTTTTGGGGCGTTATGTCCTCAACCGGTTGATTTGCGTTGAGGGCGTTATGTGCGAGGACGGTCTTGAGAATTTGGTGTGCCGAGTTTAGGTGCTTGGTAACTTCTTTTGGACTACCGCCTTGAAAGATGAGTTGTTTCTGGTAGCCGTAGAGCGTTTCTAATTCTGTGGCAAGATTTTGAGGGTTGCTGAGGGCTTGGATGCGATAATTTTCGCAGTATTCCTTTCGAGTTTTCTGAAAGAGCGCGCTGTACTTCTTGGGAAACTGCGGGTGATCGATGTCAAGTCGACGGAATCGGTTGAATAGGTTTTGCTGGAGCTCTTTGAAATGCTTTTGGAGATCTTCTTCTACCTGTCTCTGACGATAACTGTGGAGAGATCTGGCTTCCCTTTTCCTATCATCCTCATATTCCTCAAGGGCTTTTTCATTGAGCTTCCGATCGGCTTCGTCTCCATACATTTCTTGGAATTCTTCTGTGTGTACCTCTATGAATTTTTCAATGAATTCCGGCTTCTCCTCGATTTCATCTACGTCCAAGAGTCCCTCGAACAATTCTTGGACACTGAGTGCTTCTTCGATCTCAGGTGTTGGTAAATCCGTTTCAAACTCTTCCATGAATGCCTCAACGATGTCGGTGAGTTTCATAAATCTGGCGAAGTGTTCGACGACGAATACCTTGTGTTTTTCTTCAAGTTTCATGAGAATTCTCCTTAAAAATGTTACACTGGTGTAACATTTTGTGTACAGGTGTTATTGGGAAAGAACCCAGTGGATATAAGGGTCCATGGGCTTTTTTATTGGCTGTTGTAAAAAAATAATTTGGCGAAAAGTGTAACATTTTCTTTTTTTTCAAGGCGACGCGTTTTTGGGTTGCTCATTCCGATGTGAAAACATTCTAAAATTTTAATTATTATATGATAACATATATAATTCGAGAAGTCAAATTTATTTTTCATTTTTTCTGGAATTGAGAGGTTACGGGCACCCACAAGGGGTGCCCCTACAATTGGAACCGGTGAGGTTACGGGCACCCACAAGGGGTGCCCCTACAAGATGTAAACTTATTTCCATAATTCACCATAGTTATTTTAACTCAGCAAGATTCGATACCCTGTGCTGACGCCCGTTGCCATTCCAATAAGTGCCCAGATTCCGGCGCAGGTCATCTCGCCGAGCACAAGCCCAAGGAATATCGGTCTCGCCCCTCGATACATTCTCAATCCGCCGTACCTGACGAGAATATACTTCATCATCCAGCCTATAAAGATTGAGGGCCACAGCTTGAATGAGGCCCAAGAACTCAGCATTGTATACCCGATTGGATGCAGGGGCCACCAGACGAAAATCCTTCTCAGCCACATCAACAGCCCCATGAAAAGGCTGCCGCCGACCATAAACCCTGTGTTCGTCCAGTCCGTCCCGGTATCGGCACTCACGAGCACAGAAGTCAGCCACCGCATGTCGCCCGCCCCACCTGTGTACGGTGCCCGATGTGCATAGCTGACCTCCAAGACGGAATAATATGAGACGAGGGTTCCGATAACCATCGCCGCGCCCATACCTATTAACAGTCCCCTGCGTCTGACCTTGACTTCATCGGCCGCCTTGAGACCGTTTACGACATAGGGCATCATAATCTCCCGCAAGTCGCGCGTGAGAGAGACCGGATGCATAAACAGCGATGTCATGGTTGAAGGATTGATTCTCGCCGAACCCAGCGTCGTAAAGAGCACGTAATGTGCTGAATACGAAGGATTGACAAAAGGAATTCCTCCGTGGATGACTTGCCATGTCAAGACAATGTAAATTCCGAGAAGCACGAGCACAAAAAGCAGTGCGAATCCCAACGACATTCCCATCAGATGATTTGCATACGCCAGGAGCAATATCCCGCCGACGAGACCGATAATTGTCAAAATAGAGGGCATCGCCTCGTTTGCGTCCTCGCTTTTGCGAAAGGCACTGACGAGCATGCTTCTAATGTGATGCCGTGCTTTGAAAAGGATGTAGATGACAAAGGTGAGGCACGCACCGATTTCCTGAGAAGCACTGAACGAATACGCGTTGTGTTGCACGCCTGGACCTTTGGTGATTTGGAAACCGAGCATTGAACCGATAAGGCATTGGAGTTTGAAGAAGAGAAAGAAAAACCAAAGGCTTAATGACACCTCAAGGGGCAGTAAATAGCTGAACCCCACTATCGAAGAATACAAGTTGAGTTGCAAAGGTTTCAGTGCACTCCAAGGCTTTTCCATTAAGTAGGGGTGGGGATTGAATCGGACGGGAAATTCCGGCATAGCAGGGAAGAACGCATGAAGGCCGTTCAACGTGTGAATGCATAGGGGAACGGCAAATCCGATCCATAATGCGCTGTTCCTGAAGAGTGAATTTCTCGCTCCTGGCGGGTTATTTGCCATCTCCACAGGCAAGACAACCAGCGGAAAGCTACACCGCTCAATCTCGACCCATTGTTTGCGCAGCAGCACCGAGAGGCATATCACAACGAAGTAGAGGACAAAGACGTAAAGTGTCCAAGCGAATAGAGGTATCAGCCATGCCCCCCAGGGGATGGATTCACCCGAAGAGATGCCTTCATAAAAGGATTTGATAGCATTCTCATCACGAACAACGCGCCAGTGGGGAATATATTGATGGAAAAGTGCTTGCCAATCATTTTCGGGTGTTGCAAAATACTGGTAGGCGACAAGCGGGTTAAAGGCATATCTCATCATGCCTGTCGAAGGAATGCCGGAGGCGGCTGCCATGATACACCAGATCGTCACCAATTCACCCGCCGAGAGTGCGAGTTTGGGAGAAACTGCGCTCAAGATGCGGTTGCCAATCAGCACGAGGAGGGTCAGGACAAAAAATGGACCGACAGGAAAATGACCGCCAGCGAGAAAGACATTGCGAATCACGTAATCATTGTAAGGCGCGATCATACATTCCCCGGCGGCACAGATTAGCCCAATGAGAACTGCCCGCGATGATACGCCAACAGATTTGCTCGTCGGGTTTAAGTAAGTATCGAACCGTTTTGACTTCTTCATCTGTCGAGGTGCAGTGAGAGGACTCCTATATTTCCTGTTGTGCAAAGTGGGGTGGAAACTTATACCATTTCTGAGAATTGATGTCGCATTAGTGATCTATTATGCATTGCGGCGCAACAGGACACAAACTAACAGTTTGTGCTACATAAGAGAGATATACAATTAGAAATGGTATTAGATTCAGACGACGTTTAAGAACTTTAGAGCGGATGCTTAGATACAGCAAGTGCCAACGGTATCAATGGCAGTGCTAAATCCTGGCCCCCCAGCCGCCACATAGCCCCCGCTGGCACCTGTTAAATCGGGACTGATCCAGAAAGAATATAACTGTCCGTTTGTTAAATAAAACCTAAATTTCACCGACTTACCCGCCAGAGAAGATAAATCTGCTTCTTTTTTCCACCTTACTAATTGACAGGTAGTATCCTTGCTTATGGGAACGCAGTTTATATGGGAATATGGCTGAATCACATTGCCTTGATTGTCTAAAATTTCAACTTGGAGCATACCCTTTTTTGTATTCGTATTCACAAAAAGATGCTTGCCCTTATTAAATATCACGGGTCTCGTTGTTAAAGATTCAGTAGATAGACCGGCATTCATGGAAGCAAAACCGTCTCGGCGAAGTATTGCGAGTCCGGTCGTACCGCCTGCATACATCTGTCTACCGAGTGTAGGTGACTCTCCCGACCATGCGCCAAAATAAAAGTAAATCTTATCATTCACTACCAAACATCCACCACCTGCTGCATGAATATAAGCCCTATTCCATGTGCCTTCCTTTCGCGATGCGGCTATAAAAGGACTGCGAACAGGTCTATGCCAGTGGAACCCATCGCGGCTATAACCTAAGACCAGTTCATTAATCTTCGGGAATCCGCCTATGGCACAAAGTTCATTGGGTGGCCCTTTAAAAATTGCGAACAAGCCCAGAAGCAAGCTCTCATAGGCAACTGCGTTAACGTCATATAGCTGCGGTGCGTATCCGAGGTCAGGGTCAGCTGGGTCGAGTTCATCAGCTCTCGCCCAGAATACCACATCTTCCTTCTTCCATGAAGCCCCTTTGATAAAATCCTCGTGTTCGCGATAACTTCGGGTGCGTCCGAGCGTCCGATTAGAGGTTCTAATACTGTAAACCCACTTTTTCCTGAAGGCATTATAGAAGAAAGTCGTATTATCCCCACAAGGCCCCGTTCTTACTGGCTGCCCCCAGTGGATACCATCAAATGAGGTATAAACTTCCCCTCCCGACCAGTCAGGGGAACGGAAGTATACAAACATTTTAAACCTTTGATTCGGGTCGTCTGTTTGGGGGTCTAACCAGACTGCGGCGCCATCTCGCCGATATCCTTTCCTTATCGGGAGTACCCTGTTCGTGGCTGGCACTACATCTAACATGGGTTTATGCCAATGTAAGCCATCCTCACTTATTGCATAACCGACACCATCGAACCATCCAGCATGATACCACATTTTAAATAATTGTCCTTCGGGATCATAAAAAACGCCGTCATTGAATGGCGCGGCAACCGGACATTTTCCATTATTAATCTCCAGTTGCGTTTCAGGCTTTAAAACCGGATTATCTTCATATAAGCGTGGTTCGTGAAAATCCCTTTTTAGATTGGTATTTTCAATGAGAAAGTCATCGACAAACAGTTGTCTTCCCTTATCTATATAGATAACTGTCGGGGGATTTTCTAAGTAGGGTACGGAGATAGGTGAAAGGGTTGTGTCACACAAATTTCGTGGGGGCCACTCTTCGGGCAGATGAATTCCATTATATAGAATTTCTTTCTCATTATTTTCCATTATCAAAACCTCCATGCCGCTTCGTTTTAATGCTCATAGATTGGATTTGGGGGTATGCCCTGCCCTGAGATCACCCAGACCCACTCCACCTCTTCCACGTTGGTTTCCAAACTGGACTCCCTAATTATACGCAACTCGATGTATAAAGTCAAGCGGGGAGTGGGCAGCCACAAGGGCTTGGTAATTTAGCGAGGTTTTGGGAGAGTTGAACGGTGTAGAAAGTCTTGTCCTTAAGATGCCAAACGGGTATAATGTGGAGAACGGATTGGAAAAAAATTAAAAATCGGATAAATATGATTGACTTCTAAGGAAAACATGAACTTTCAAACACGTTGTGACCGTTATCTACAGAGGATACGCCGCACACAAGAGAGTGCAGCGGCAACGCCAGAACTTTCGCTATTCCCACACCTCCAAGCCTTCCTTGAGGAACTCTCCGTTAACCATTTTCGTAGAAACACTGTCCGCTTCGTCCAAGAGCCGAGGCGATTGGATCAGATTGGCAGACCGGATTTCGTCGCGATGGATGGCTTGCTGCCCATCGGTTATATTGAAGCAGAAGCGTACGGCAGAGACCTGAACAACCTCACGGGACACGCCAGAGAACAGAACGCTCGTTTCACCGAAAACCTTGATAACTTCATCCTGACGAATTTCGTCGATTTCCAGTTGTGGATAGAAGGTCGGTTGCGGGCAGAAGCGAGTATAGCAGATGGCACTGGAGAGTTCGAGACGTTATTGGAACGGTTTCTCAATGTTGAACCTATCCAGATTGCTACGCCGGAGGCACTCGCGAGATACCTTGCCAGACGGACGCGGGAGTTACAGACACAGGTCGCCACGGTGCTTACCGATGAAGGTAGCGATATTTATCGGATGTTCTCGGCATTCAAGGAGCTCCTCCTGTCTACGTTAACGCCTGACGATTTTGCGGATATGTATGCACAGACGCTTGCGTATGGATTGTTTGCGGCGCGCTGCACACTCCCGAATGCGACGCACTTCTCGCGACACACGGCTTCGGAGGCACTTCCGAGGTCAAACTCGTTTCTCATCCAACTCTTTCATCACATCGCTTCACCGAACTTGGAGGCGAACGTTACCTATATTCTGGACGAGATTGCGGCACTACTCCGAAACGTTCCAGGGGAGATGCTCCGCACGGCGTTTGCGGGTCGGAATCAATTTGAAGACCCGGTTATCCATTTCTACGAGACCTTCCTCGCCGAATACGATCCGCAGCGACGTGTGGATCGGGGAGTCTACTACACACCGCCACAGGTTATCTCGTATATCGTCAGGTCTGTGGACAGTCTGTTGAAAATGGAGTTGGATAGACCGGACGGTCTCGCCGATGACAGTACGCTCATCCTTGATCCTGCGACGGGGACGGGTGGTTTTTTGTTGACAGTGTTGGAGCATATCCAAGCGTCTGTGACGCAAACGTATGGTGCTGGGGAGTGGGGTCCGTATGTCAACGCAGATTTGGTTAAACGGATTTTCGGGTTTGAACTCCTCGTCGCGCCGTATACGATTGCACATCTGAAGTTGGGTCTGTTTTTGCAATCGCAAGGATGGCGTGCAGATGAACGGCTCGGTATCTATCTCACGAACACCTTGGAGCAACTGGCAGAGATGCAGCCTCCGTTACCTTTTGCGGAGTTTATCTCTGACGAGGCGAATGCGGCGTTGTCGGTGAAACGGGACGAACCGCTGCTTGTTATTCTTGGGAATCCGCCTTATCAGCGAGGTTCTGCCAATCCGAGCCGGGACCCTGACGGAAGTTTAAATTTTATCGGACGATTGATGGAAGATTATAGGAGTGTTGATGGTGTGCCGATGACAGAGCAGAACCTTCAAGCACTACAAGGCGACTATGTGAAGTTTGTCCGATGGGCACAGTGGCGCATTGATCGAAACGGGGAAGGTGTTATGGGCTATATTGTAAATAACGGGTTTTTGTATGGTATCATTTTTCGCGGTATGCGGCGAAGTTTGATGAACAGTTTCAACACTATCTATTGTTTCAATTTGCACGGTAGCAGCAGAATCGGAGAAATTGTTCCTGATGGTGAAACTGATGAGAATGTCTTTGATATTCAGCAGGGTACTGCAATTCTGTTGTGTGTTAAGGAAGCTGATAACGATGCGCCATCCAAGATCTATTATGCTGATTTGTGGGGAAGTCGGGCGGAAAAATACGCGACCCTTTCAGAGACTGATGTTCAGAGCACAACATGGACAGAACTAATTCCTGATTCAACGTTCTATCATTTTGTGCCACGTCACGATCAACATATAGAAGAATACGAGATAGGTTGGGGACTAACCGACATCTTTCAAGAGAGTTCCATCGGGATTATCACGGCGCGAGACAGACTCACTATTCATAGCACTCCAGAAGCGGCACATACCACTGTTACTGATTTTGTGTCACTTTCTGAATCCGAAGCACGGCAACGATATAGACTACCAAGGGATAGCAAGGACTGGCAAATTCGTCTCGCCCAAGAAGACCTTCAAAATCATCCTGAGACAGAACAACACGTTGTACCAATCAATTATCGTCCGTTTGACACACGCTGGACCTACTATACGGGACAATCGCGGGGATTTCACTGTAGACCACGACCGGTGATCATGTTTCACCTCCTTATAGGTGAAAACCTTGCTCTCTGTACACACCGCATCATTAGGAGTGCTACCACGTGGCAGCATGTCTTTGTTACCAATAGAATTACCGATGGGAATTGTGTTTCAAATAAAGATGGACCGACTCATGTATTTCCGCTTTATTTGTATCCGAATCCTCAAGAATTAGAACTCTCGACGGAGCGTTCTCTCAATTTCAAACCCACCTTTCTGACTGCACTCTCGGAGGCGTTGGAACTTCCACAGGTTGACCCCTTTAACCTCCCGGAAGGCGTTTCGCCGGAGGAGGTTCTCGCCTATATCTATGCGGTTCTCTACAGTCCGACCTATCGCGAACGGTATTACGATTTCCTGAAATACGATTTCCCGCGTATCCCTTTACCGCAGGACATTGAACAGTTCCGCACCCTCGCAGTGTTGGGGCAGCGTCTAATGGATTGGCATTTATTGAAAGATGTATCGGTTCCGCCGCGGCATCGGTTTGAGGGTGAAGGGGATGGTGTTGTCGGACGCGTGCGTTATGTGGACGAGAAAGTTTGGATTAATGCGTCTCAGTATTTCACGGATGTCCCCGAGGAAGTCTGGACATACGAGATTGGTTCGTATCGGGTTTGTGAGAAGTGGTTGCGGGATCGGCGCGGTGCGGTGTTGCGTCATGAGGATGTGCGTCGGTATCGTGCGATTTTGGTGTCGGTGGCGGGGACGCTTAGGGTTATGGCGGAGGTTGATAAGATGTTGTGGGGGGAGGTTTGAATTGCAGGCCGAGTCCTTGCTTTTTTGAAATTTTTTGTGTATACTTTATCAAGGGATCCATGAATGGGTTTACTGATATGTTTGTGTATCTTCGTAATGTCTGATAAATATGGAGGGGATGATGAAGCATTTAGTGGTAACAGAAGAAATTTGGAAAGAGGGGAATATGTATACTGCTTACTGCCCGGAGTTAGATGTTGTCAGCTGCGGCAGGGATATTGACGAAGCACGGAAAAACCTCTTTGAAGTTATCGAAATTCAACTGGAAGAAACGATTAAACTGGGGACGCTTGAGACGTTTTTGGAGGAGGCGGGCTATGATTTGAACACTTCACAATCGACCCTTCGGCTTGACAAACAGGTAGTGGCTTTTAATCAACGTACGGTCCCTCTTGGGGGTCTCTAATGCCAAAACTGTCGCCAACAGATTGGCGAACTCAAGTGAAAATTTTTGAAAGATTTGGTTGTAACTACGTTAGACAAAAAGGGTCACATCTCATCTATCACCATCCAAATGCTAAACGTGCTATTGTTATTCCACACTATGATGAGGTGCCGGTCAGCATCATTAGAAATAACATGCGAACGGTTAACATGAGCAGAGAGCAATATTTTCAATTGTTCGCAGAAATTTAATCTCTTGTTTTTATTACTGACTTAAAGGCAAGTGTCAAAAAGGTTGCGTTCAATTCAACCTGCCTCACGGAAATTCTTAAAATTGTCCAAAGTTTTTTATCGTTTAGCGAAACACCCGAAACGCCCTAAGCCCGGGAGACCTCGCA
>JAPPII010000081.1 GCA_028820845.1 Candidatus Poribacteria bacterium | reverse complement strand
CTACCAAAACCTAACAAAAATGTCAATAACTTACACAATGTAAACACTACCTAATTAATTCTAAGGTTTACCATAATCGTTCCAATCCACCAAATCGACTGCTGACTACTGATTACTGACCGCTACGAATCCAACCTATAAAACCTAATTGCGTTATCGCGAAAGAGGTTTCGTATCTCTTCAGGGGAGCAGCCTGAGACGGCTTCTTTCAGTGTCTGCACCCATCGTGGATAATCAGATGCCTGTGTAGAAACGGGCCAATCGCTTCCGTATATAACCCGATCAAAACCGAAGCAACGAATCACATGCGCAATATACGGCTGTAGGTCAGTAGGGGTCCACGATTCAAAGTCGGCTTCCGTTACCAATCCAGAAATTTTGCAATGGACGTTTGGAAATCCCGCGAGCGTCTCGATCTCCTGTTTCCACGGCTCAAAAAGTTGGTTCTTGATGTCGGGTTTGCCGATATGGTCCAAGATGAATTGGACGTGCGGACACTGCTCCACGAGTCGGATCGCGTTGGCGAGTTGCGGATGAAAAATACAGAGGTCAAAACTCAACCCGTAGCGGGAAAGCACTTTAACGCCGCTTACAAAGTCGGGTTGGATACAGAAATCAACGCTTTCGGATTGAATGAGTCTACGGATACCTTTAACAAGTGGGTTCTCTGCCAATTTTTCGACGAAGGGTGCGACCTGTTCACCCTCTTCGAGCGGTGCCCAGGCGACAATCCCTTGAATCCGAGGCTCTACTGTTGTGGCAAGGGAGGTCACCCACGCCGTCTCTTTCAAACCGTCATCGGGGTGTGTATCGCATTGGACAAAAACGATGGATTCGATTTCTAATTCACCATAAGCGGTGATGTAATCTTTTAGGAGATAGGGTCTGTTTAGGGCTGGCACTTCCGAAAGCCACGGGTATCTCAACTGTTCTGGGTGCCATAGATGAACGTGTGTATCAACAATCGGGAATCTCTCCATTGCGTTGCTCCTGCTGTGTATTGGATTTATCTCTATCTTAAGGCACTCGTGTGAAATTGTCAATCGGTTTAAAATTGACGTTGACAACACCAACAATAGCGTGTAGAATTTAAAGAGATAGGTTGAAAAACGTTCTGAATATGGACGTATGGAAGGGGTATTTGACGATGAATCAAAAATTTGAGATAAGTCCGAAATTTCAGAAGTGGCGTGAATGGATGGAGGTTATTGAACCAGAGATTCGGCTATTACTTCGGGATGCCAGAGTATTCTGGGAAATCCGAATTATCATTCATGGACATCGACGTACCCAAGACCACCATTACGGATACCTTGAACGTTCATATCTGGATCATGTACTTATCGGCCTGCGTCGACAAATTAAATCAGACAAAGAAGGTATCTCCTTCGTAGGATTGCTCCATGAGATTGCTAAAAATCCCGAAGTGCTCCCCCGCAGCTCCATTGAGGCAGTATGTTCATATCCAAGTGAATTGGGCAACCTTTCATCGGACACAGGTATTGGTGCCGCGCAAGTGTGCACACAAATGGTAGTCGAAGATATAACACAACTTATATCGGCGTTAGAAGCGTGCGAGGCGTTTGCTGATGAACGACTTGCGTATTTGGAAAAGCACGAAGTAAAAACCGCTCCAACGTTCAAGGAATTCAAGGACTGCTTTAAATTGCTGGATAAGACCTATGTGAAATACCATGAGCTGTTTTATGGAGCAGGACTGAAGACGTTGCAACCGCCCCGTCAAGCAGGAACCCTCAAAGGGCTTATCAAGATCGCCGACGATTTTGACGCTGAGCTCCCAGAATTTAGGGAGTATATGTGGTGAGATATTTGCTGGATACACATACGCTGCTTTGGTTTATTGCTGAAGACAAAAAACTCAGTGCCAGGGCGCGCCGATTAATTCTGGATTCGAGCAGTGAAGTCTTGCTCAGCATCGCGAGTCTTTGGGAAATAGCGGTCAAGGTCAATATAGGAAAACTCGATTTAGATAAACCCTTTAACCAATTGTTCCCGGATGAACTGGATTTCCACGGGATTGACATGTTGGATATCACAATTGATCACTTCATGCAGGTGACGACATTACCTCTCTATCACAGGGATCCCTTTGACCGTTTGATCATTGCTCAAGCCCTGGTTGAAGGGCTTCCAATAATTGGTGTAGATAGTGCTTTTGATGCTTACGGTGTAAGTAGAGAATGGTGAAAATTTGGTAGACACCCCGAATGGAGGAACGAAAAATATGGCAAAAAAATCTCGAATTGTTATGGTGGCAGGGAGCGCGAGTCATGGTGGTGGATCACATGAGCATCCTGCGGGATGTGCCTTTCTCGCCGATCAGTTGAACAAAACTGTTGACGGTGTGGAAGCGGTCGTCTCTCAAGGATGGCCCACAGATTCCGCAACTCTCGCTGATACAGATGCTATTATTATCTATTCAGATGGCGGTGCGAAGCATCTTACAATTCCGCATCTGGATCAGATCGCTGTGTTGATGGCACAGGGTATAGGACTTGCGATGTTGCACTATGCAGTCGAGGTGCCGAAAGGTGAACCCGGCGACCGTTTCTTAGACTGGATCGGGGGCTACTTTGAAACGCACCTTTCGGTCAATCCGTATTGGACAGCGACGTTTACAGGATTTCCTGAACACCCGACGACACGCGGGTTGGAGCCGTTTTCGCTGGAAGATGAATGGTATTATCACATGCGGTTTCGTGAAAATATGCAAGGGGTGACACCCGTATTGAGTGCGATTGCCCCGGAATCCACGCTTAAAAGACCCGATGGACCGCACAGCGGGAATCCATACGTCCGTGCGTCGGTAGCAAACGGTGAACCCCAACATTTAGGATGGTGTGTGGAGCGTCCAGATGGCGGTCGTGGATTTGGGTTTACAGGTGGGCATCTCCACCGGAATTGGGGTGATGACCAGCTCCGTAAGTTTATTCTCAATGCTATTGCTTGGACAGCGAAGGTGGAAGTCCCTGAAGGTGGTATCTCTACACCAACACCAACTGAGACTGAATTGAACGCGTATCTATAGTTTCGAGGTAATTCGGGTATTCTGTTGGTGAGGCTGAATGCGGGTTAAAAACTTACGGATTAAGGAGGCAGAAAATGGACCAAGAGGTACAGGATTATCTGTTCGATTTACAGGGCTATCTGGTCTTAGAGAATGCAATCTCAGAAGATGATCTGGAAAAGATGAACGCGTGGATTGACGCACATTGGGAGTACGTTGAGGAGCCGTGGGAAGAACACACCGAGGACAAGCGGATCCCGCGCTGGATCGGAAACATCGAAACGCATACCTACAACATCGAAAACGGCGTGAATTTCCAGAATATCATTGAGGGTGGAGGGGTCTTTGAAAAGCTAATCGACCATCCTGCATGGATTAATCTCGTGCGGAAATACGTCCATGAAGTCAATGGACTCTCTATCCACGAGAATTTCCTGAACGTCCGTGGTCCTGGCGGTTTCATTCATATCCACTGTGGCGGGCATGTCCCCCTCAGCTACCTAACATTTCGACAGGAGCAGACGGGCGAATGGATGGTCGGGCAGATTAACGTCCTCATGGCACTCAACGATATTGGACCAGGAGACGGTGCACCGGTGTTGGTGCCGGGGAGTCATAAATGTACGGAGATTCATCCGCGTTTGAAGGTCGATGGGAAAGGTTTGGTTTACGACGGTGTGAGCGGCAAACCTGCAGGGACTGCCTTCGGGACGAAGGAAATCTATCTCAAGGCGGGCGATGTCGTGATGTTCACGGATAAAATTACACACGGATCGGCAGAACGGACGAATGAAGGGTATCGCCGGTCGATTGTTTATCGTTATTCGCCGCGGTATGTCCGCGAGCGTTTTGACTATCCGCATTCGGAGGCGTTATTGGCACGTCTGACACCCGATCAACGCAAAATTATCCAACCGACATCGATACGTCGCCCACCAGAAGTGACGTAGCAACAATCGTGTTATTATCTAAAAAGGAGGTTTGATTATGCAAAAAATGGACTTACAAAAGCAGGCGATTATGTTAATCGAACAACTCTCTACTGAAGAACTTAAAGAGGTTGTTTGATTATCTTGCTAATCTTCACGATAAAGACGCAGCCAACATATTGCCTACATTTCATGTCCAAGAGATTCCAGAGAAGGGACTTGGAACATTTATCCACAAGCTTTTCAAACAGATGGGTGGGGTAGAACTTGAGATACCCCCACGAGAACCAATGCGAGAACCACCTCGCTTTGACTAACATACTACGTAGTGTTTACATTTTGTTAGCAGTGATCAATATAGCTGCGAAATAAA
>JAPPII010000080.1 GCA_028820845.1 Candidatus Poribacteria bacterium | reverse complement strand
TTCAGTGGATACCTTTCCTGTAGGTGTTTGTGATAACATCCGTATCTCTCGGTGTTGCAGGTATGTAGGCGACACTTGGCACGGAAAGATCGCAAGCAAACACCGGTATTTTTACGGACTCAAAGTCCATCTGATGGTATCTGAGACCGGAGCAATCGTTGAAGCGTTCTTCACGCCGGGTGGCTGTCAGGATGTCTTAGGCATGCGGTGTTATAGGTTTGATCTTCCAGAAGGTTGGGTGGTTTACGCAGATAAAGCCTATTGTAACTATGCCATTGAAGATGCCCTCGGTGATGTGGGTATTACGTTCAAACCCTTGCGTAAGAAGAATGCCAAGCGTCAGTATCCCCCTCACGAGGTATACTTACAGCATCATTACAGGAAACGCGTTGAAGTGACCAAGAGTCTGGTCGAAAAACTTTTGCCCAAGTCCATTCATGCCGTGACGGCTGCCGGATTTGAGTTGAAACTCTTTTTATTTCTCATCGCTACAAATATAAAAATGCGATTTGAAAATTAGTGGCAACTTAGGTCTTTATAAGCGGTTTATCTATCGTAAATTATCAATCTCAGGAAAGTTCCTTTTATAATTAAAGACACCGTTTTTAAATAGAAAAGGTGCCTCCTTTTGAAAGAAGTGAACGCACCTAATTCTTTATCTAAAAGTTACTATTATTAATGTCGTAATTTTTAGGCACAAAACGTGCATAATCTGCAGGAAAAGTGAAAATATTTGATTTTTTATTGAAAAGTTGGCAGAATCGCTTGAAATTGTCGAAGGATTGTCAAGGATTTTCGGGAGTGAATGGGCCCGTTTTGAAATAACGAAACCTGGGGAATAGGAAAGGATAATAGTCTGAGGGAATCACGGTTTCAAATTGACAAAAATTAAGGCGATCGCTGCGAACAGCGCACCAATCATAGAAGTCCGACTCAGCCGTTCATGGAGGAACACCATGCCGACGAACATCGTGAACAGTACACCACCGGAGCTTGACATCGGAAAGGCAATCAGCGCACTCACATGGTCAAGCGCAATCAGCAATGCCCAACTCCCCCCCACATTACAGATACCAATCAAAGTCCCATAAGCGACTTCCCACCAGTTCGGCCACGTTCGCTGATAGAGACATATCCCTAAATAGATAACCGTAGCGACACCGAAAAGCAGACTCATATAGAGCGATTTCTCGTCGATAGGACACATTTCGTTAAAGGCTTTCATAGTGAGCCGTGAGATACCCGTAATAATTAAGATTGTGATAGCGACAGCGAACCCTAAGCCTTGACTCACTTCCGGTCTATCGGGTGTGAATTTATAGGTCGGCTCTTTTTCGCGTTGGCTGAGGAGCGGAATCGCTACGAAAGTCAGGAGGAGTCCTATGGTTTGCCAGAGATTGGGAATCTCTTTCCAGAATAGCATCGACACCACAATCGGGACCACGATTGAGAGTCTGACGAGTGCAGCTGTGACGACAATCCCACTGAGCCGGATACCGAGCGTGAATAGCTCAAATCCAGCGGCATAGGTCACGCCGTTTGATATACCTAACGCGAAGGTCAGTTTTGAGAATTCAAAGTCTTGTTCCTGCGATAAAACCCAGATGCTGATAAAAAAAGCGCAGAGGTAGTTGATAAAGCCAATCGGATTTAGGCGTTGTTGGTTATCCTTGGCGTGCTTGAGGAAGAGCCCAAACCCGGAGAGCAGGACAATGTTAAGCGCGAGGAAGATCATTATACTTTAGAAGTTGGTGGATTGGAAGGTTGGAAGATTCGGAGGCATCTTTTCCATCCATCCTCGCTTCCATCCTTCCAACCCTTTATGCTTCGGTTCACATCGGCAGAGCGACCTTGGTTCCCTCTTTCGCCGATTGATAGGTTGCCAAGACGACTTCTACGGCGTGTTTGCCGCCTCTGCCGTCAATCATAGGCGTTTTGTTGTCTCGGATGCAATCGACAAAATGCGTGAGTTCGCCGACAACCCCGTGAGGTCCATCGCGATTCGGAACGATCTCCTCCCAATCGCCACCGAGTTTCTTGAAATAGGCGAGATCGGCTCGCATATCCAAGCGGAGTGAGCCTTTTGTGCCGTCAATGATGGTCTCATTCGTTCCGCGTGCACCGAGGAAGCCGCCCCACCGCAAGATACCGACCGCACCCGAATCGTAACGGATGAGCGAGAGGGTCCAGTCTTCCCAATCGTCATGTCCAGAGAAACTGCCGACTTCAGCAGCGACAGTGAGCGCGGTGCCGCCGAACCAGTTAATCAGATCAGATTTGTGGATGCCGTTTTCCAAGAGTCCACCGACAGTGCCGTACCAAGTGTCGGGACGAGTGCGCGGCGCATTGTAGGGACCTGTATAATCGGTTTCGATGTAGGTGATGTCGCCGATGTCACCCGCGTCTACCATCTGTTTACCGAGTTCGTGGACGGGATAGAAGCGTAATACTTGTCCTACCATCAGATGCGTCCCTGCCTTGTCCGATGCCGCAATCATTGTATCCGCATCGGCGAGCGTTAAGGAGAGCGGTTTTTCGCAGAAGGCGTGCACCCCTGCTGCCGCTGCATCGACGATGACCTGTGTATGTGCAATCGGTGGTGTGGCGACAACGACACCGTCCACAAGGTCAAAGAGTTCCTGGTAGTCTTGAAACGCTCGGATCTGATGCCGCTCGGCGACGGCTTCCGCTGCTTCCAAGCGGAGGTCTGCCACACCTACAAATTCACAATTTTCAACGTTCGGAAGTGCATTGCAATGGGCGTTGCCCATGCCGCCTACTCCGACGACTCCTATACGAATCATTTTGAGCCTCCTTTATTCTTCTGAAGCATCCGAAAACTGGTATTCACCGTGTTGATTTATTGAGATTGTCGGCAGTTTCCGGTTCCGTTCAAACCAATTATACCCGATTTGTAGGTTTTCCCAAAAATTTATCAAGGTGTTATCATTCGGAAAAGTGCTTTTTAAGCGTGCCATTGTGTAATCGTCCAATTTTGTTGGAAAAATATGCACAGGGATTTTTAAATGTCCATTTGATTTCGTTTGCACCGCCAGCCAATAGATCTCCTTGATATATTCATCAGTGATTGGAATGCAGCCGATCGTGACGCATCCGCCGTGTATAAATATATCGCCTCCGAGCCTACCTTTTCTGCCCAAAATCCTATCCGAGCGGTTCGGATAGTTAAGTCCTAACGATAGATAGAAGTTGCTCTTGGGGTTAAATCTGTCAATATAATAAAAGCCCTCCGGGATTTGCAAATCGCCTTCGCGTCTTTTGGGACCCAAATTGCCTGATGTCTGGCAGATAGGGTATTGTTTCACCCGTTTCTGCCCAAAATCCTATCCGAGCGGTTCGGATAGTTAAGTCCTAACGATAGATAGAAGTTGCTCTTGGGGTTAAATCTGTCAATATAATAAAAGCCCTCCGGGATTTGCAAATCGCCTTCGCGTCTTTTGGGACCCAAATTGCCTGATGTCTGGCAGATAGGGTATTGTTTCACCCGTTTGAAACCCGCATCGGCGGCTGAAAACGCCCAGACTTCCAAGATTTTCTCCTGTTTGAAGGCTCGGATAAAGATTTCTTTCGGGGGATACGCAATACCCTCGGCGGCAAACAGTTTGCGAAGTGAAGCGTCTGTTTCTTGAATCGCTGTCCGGACGCGAGGGTATCTTCGCTGTTTGTCTGTGAAACTTTGTGGGTCTGTTGAGCGACAGCAGAAGGTCATCATTACAAAGCTGAGAGCGACAATAAGGTATCCTTTCATAAAACATGTTTATGGTGAGATGTTTTGGTTTTCACCAGCCAGATTATAATTGAAACTGCTATGACGATTCCGAACGCCCAGAACAGGGCTTTGATACTCCCTGACACCCGGTCGCCGAGGTAAGAATAGAGCAGCGTCGCTGGCAGTTGTCCGATACCGGTGGCAACTGCAAACCATACAAACCGCATGCTGGTGAGTCCTGAGCCGTAACTGATAACGTCAAAGGAAATAACAGGGACCAAACGTGCGATGAGCACTGTGTGTTGACCGTAGCGTTGAAAGAATCTGTCAGACGTATTCATAGCGGATTCACTTAAGAGTTTAACAACGACGGGTCGGCCGAGAGCGCGTGCGATAAAAAAACAGAGGGCTGCACCGAGCATCGCACTGCTCCATGACAACGCCGCACCCCACCAGACCCCGAACAGCAAGCCGTTTGCGAAGGTAATTAAAAAAGCAGGCAGCGGCGCGATAACGCTCTGCAGCACCATCAGGAGTGCAGAGACAAGTGGCGCAAGCGCACCGTATCCAGCGATATAATCCCGAAGCGTCTCCACATTCTGAAACTTGGCGACGATGTCGGTTACTGACTCACGAAGCGCGGCATGACTCAAAACCAGTACGCTCAGTCCAAGTATCACCGATAGGAACGTAATTTTACTGACAGATCGAAGCTTTGTATAATTCACGCGCCGTTTTTGTCGCTTTTCAGTTGTTTTATCAAGGCACCGTTCATCTGTGCTTGGATCGTCTGAACGCTATCTGCTTGCCATTCATAGAAACCTTCTCCCGATTTCACGCCAAGTTTGCCGGACGCAACCATTTCTCGGAGGAGCGGATTGATGTCAGATGAGCTGTTGAGGTCTTTGTAAAGTTCTTCAAAGGCAGCAAGTACCAAGTCCCATCCTGCGAGTTCAAAGACCGCAAAAGGACCGGCGACACTGAGCCGCCGTCCGAAACTGTTCCGCACAACGAGATCGACGGTTTCTGCACTGGCGATACCTTGCTCCACGATAGCGAACGCTTCCCGAATCAGCGCAGCTTGCAACCGCGGTCCAACGAAACCAGGGACCTCTTTTTCAATGATCGCAGGCGTTTTGCCGATAGTCGTCAGGAGTTCAAACGTTACGTTAACCGTTTCATCAGAGGTTTCGGGGCTGCGGATGAGTTCGACCAACGGAATCAAGTAGGGCGGATTAAAATAGTGCGTGTTGAGTATCTTGTCCTTGCGCTTAGCGTTCACACCAATTTGGCTCGGCATGAGTGCGGTGGTATTGCTTGCCAGAATTGCATGCGGCGGGCAGATTACGTCTAATTTCTCAAACACCTGCTGTTTTAGCGGTAAGTTCTCAATGACGGCTTCCACAACAAAGTCAGCGTCTTTTGCGACGGCTTCAAGTGCTGTGTCGGTCTGAATTCGCTCCAACGTTGTCCGGATGCTTTCCCGTTCAATAATGGCATTCTCTGCAAGCACGTTGAGATTTTTCTCAATCTGAATGCGTGCCGTTTCGAGTTGTGCCTCGGTGACATCGTGCAAATGTACCTGATAGCCTGCACTTGCAAACTCTTGCGCGATGCCGTGTCCCATAAGTCCTGCACCAATAACTGCTATTTGCATAATCTTCTCAGTTGTTATCTGACCTCCTTTTACCGGCAATAACGATTGTAAATTCTCCCCGCGGTTCGGTGCTACGGAATTTCTCAAGGGCTTCACTGACATTCCCGCGGAATATCTCTTCAAACCGTTTTGTTAATTCGCGGGTTACGACGATGTCGCGTTCGCCGAGTACTTCAAGAACATCTTCAAGAAAACGGCGCAGCCGATGCGGGGATTCAAAAAGGATTAACGTTCTTTCTTCATCAGCGAATACACTTAATTGGCGTTTCCTTTTTCCTGATTTTGGAGAGAGAAAGCCTTCAAAGGTGAAGTTGTGGAGCGGTAAACCCGAAACGGATGCCGCCGCGACGACTGCCGATGCCCCTGGAATCGGAACAATCGGGATTTCTGCGGCGATACACCCACGCAAGAGTGGATACCCTGGGTCTGAGATGATAGGGGTGCCAGCATCTGAAACAAGCGCAATCGTCTCGCCTGTTTGTAGACGTTCAATCAGTTTATTAGACTTCGATTGCGCATTGCCTTCAAAGTAACTTGTCAGTGGTGTTTGGATGTCGTAATGTGTTAGGAGGCGACGGGTCTGGCGGGTGTCCTCGGCAGCGATGAGATTTACCTCTTTGAGGATACGGAGTGCACGGAGAGTAATGTCTTCTAAGTTCCCGATGGGGGTGCTGACGAGGTAGAGGGTGCCGACTGGTGTGTCTTGCATTTTGTTAATGGTTGGTCGCTGTTAGCCATTCCCTTGCTATATTGTGTGTTTCGTGCTAAATTACGGGTGATGAGAACTATCTACACCGTCATAAGTTTGCTCTGGTTGCTTCCTGTAGGAGGGGTTTGTAACCCCGAATCGTATGAGCAAACAGAATTTCCCTTTGAATCCGCACGTCCGCTCTATGTTGGTGCGCGGGCTTTAGCGATGGGCAATGCGTTCACTGCTGTTGCTGACGATGCAAGTGCCGGCTTTTGGAACCCCGCTGGTCTCATTCAGTGGGAAGGTGTCCAACTTTTTGCTGTCAACAAGTTTCACGACCGCAACGATTACCGATTTGATCCAAAAGGTATCGGCTATAGCTACCGAGGCTATAGCCTTTTTTGGGGCAACAAAATCGCTATCGGTGTTGATAGTGGTGTTCCTGATTTCAACTATTATGGGGTCGCGCGTCAACTCGGTCCTTATGCTGCTGCCGGATTAAGCCTCAAATTTAAACGGAGACACCCATCGGATGTCTATCAATTCTTCGGTTATCAAGCTGCTTACGATCTCGGTTTGCTTTTCAAACCGCGCCCGAATCTCAAATTCGGATGCCTTGCACAAAATCTGGAGGGTTACGGTATCCAATGGCTAACCTTCGGTGCTGCCTACCGCTATGCTACGTTCCAATTTTCGACAGATGTAGCGATCTCTACCGAAGGGGAAACACCTGAGTTATATATCGGAACTGAATGGCATCCCTTCCCTTTCCTCCCCATCCGACTCGGCATTTCAAACGGCGCGCTGACAGTCGGGATGGGACTTGCGTGGAGAGGCGTCCACATCAACTATGCCAGGATTTTTGAGAAGCACTTCGCATCCGATTTCATTTCTCTGGAACTGCGGATTACTGTACCATAGCCTGTTAGGCTGTGGCTCTTTCTATATTTTGCAGTTCGCTATTTCAAAATAACCATCTTCCGCATCGACGAAAACTCGTCCGTCTGCAACTGGTAGAAATAGATGCCACTGGCGACGCGTTCACCCAGAGCGTTCCGTCCATCCCAATGCGCTGCGCGACTCTGGCTCGTGTAGTACCCCGCAGCTTGATGACCGAGGATCAACACACGCACCAAAGTACCTTGCGAATCGTAGATACTCACCTTCACGCCTGTGCTTTCCGCCAAGTGATAGGGTATCCACGTCTCCGGGTTAAACGGGTTAGGATAGTTAATAAGCAACTGCGTTTCATCAGGGAGTGCCGTCGTCTGTGGTGCCATCTGTGTTGCTTCAACAACTGTTTCTGTAAGCACATTTTCAGGGGTATCAATGGCGAGATCTCCGGGTCTGATGAGGCCTATGGCGACATTTTGAATTCGCTGCCCGTTGATATCGGAACGCTGGATTTTGCCGCGATCGGTCACCCAATAGAGTTTACGCCCTATGCTGTCAACAGCGATCCCCCGCGGTACATTTCTGAGCGTCCCGAGTTCTTCAGCCTTCTTATCTTTAAAACCGATGCGACGAATTCTGCCCTTGTTCTGGTTTAACCCTTCTATCCAATAGACTTTGCCTTCAACGACAGCAATGCGCAGCGGTTTCCCTGGTCCCGTGAACACATATCGGATATTTGGGTTTCCCTTAAGGTTGGCACCCCCGATGCGGCCGGCACCCTCCGTCCAATAAACTTTGGTGCCCGCAGCATCCAGCGCGATGTCCATCGGCGCATCTAAGCCCGTGATAAAGTTCGGTTCAAAGTTTGTCCCATCAACGTTAAGCCGCTGGATCTTCCCCCAATTGTTCGTCAAGTAAAGTTTCTTTCGCGTCGGGTCAATCGCAATATTGTAGGGGATGCTCCTTAATTCCTTAATCCGTCGAACATTTTTGCCATCGAGATCGGCTTGTTGGATATTACCAGTTCTATCACTCGTCTTTGCCGTCCAATAAAGCTTACCCGCTGCCACGTCTACAGCAAGGCTCGTGACATTCTGGACGCTGGGCACGAGATTTTCCACTTTGGTCCCAACGAGGCGGTAGAGGGTGCCGGTCGATGTATCTATCCAATATAGCGGTGGGTGCGTCGCTGTAGGCGTAAGTACTTCTATGTGTGAGGTGGCATTAAACCTGATGCCTCTAAAAACACCCAAGACATTCGCTTTCACGGTGTTCACACCATACCTATTACCGAGTGTGAGGTAAGTTCGCGCCTGCCCCTTGGTATCCGTCGTCGCAATTGCAGCCGAGACGCTCCCATTACCAGCAATTACCGTGAAAGTCACTGTAGTTCCTACAACAGGTTCAGCGTTTACGTCTTGCACTTCGACCACAAGGGGTTTTCCAAGCGGGCTGCCCGGTATGCCCTTCTGTTCATTCCCGGAAATACGGTGCACTTTATTCGCTGGAGTGCCAACCTGCACAGTGAAGGTCACAGGCGAGAGACCGTCGGCAGTCGCTTCAACGCTGACGGTGCCGCGATTTCGGGGGATAAAATCCGTTTTGGCAAATCCTTCTTTGTCTGTCTGTATCTGGTACGGCGAAACGTATCCACTGCCTTCTGTAACCTTGAACGTGACCCTCACGTTTTCAACCCCATGTCCGTTATTATCTATGACTTGCACAGCAAATGGTGCTGCAAGCCGCTGCTTTGGAACCCCTGTTTGGCCTGATCCAGAGGAAATTACCAGTTTTTCTGGGATAGCGACAGCCGTGGCACGAAAGCGGACAGGTGAAACCTCCCTGGCACTTACCTCAACGACGTTATTGCCTGCTATATCGCCCAAGGTGAGGTGCGTCTGGGCTTCCCCACGTAAGTCTGTTCTGATAGTTCTTACAGAGAGATGTCCGCCACCAGAGACGATTGAGAACGTGACCCATTTTCCGGGCAGCGCGTAATTGTTAACATCGTCCACTCTCACGACAAAAGGCGAATGGAGGCGTGTCCCTGCCGCACCGCTCTGATTGTCACCAGAAACTTTTACAAGTCTGTAGGGTATAGATGTAACCCGAATGTCCATAGACTTGCGCACTGGCGGATTGGTGTCGGCGCGGATAGAGATCGTCGCACTCCGAATTGGAAGGGTTAGAAGACTCTCCGCGATACCATCGCTGTTTGTTACGGCTATGGTGGGGGTGAACACTCCCGTCCAGTCACTCACTCGGAAGAGAACCTGAACATCACTCGCTGGATCCCCATTCGTATCTCGGACAGTGATTGTAACAGGCTGTTCGTCCCCGGGC
Organism: Candidatus Poribacteria bacterium; assembly: GCA_028820845.1. Classification (NCBI taxonomy): domain Bacteria; phylum Candidatus Poribacteria; species Candidatus Poribacteria bacterium. The sequence goes on along the minus strand of JAPPII010000080.1, from coordinate 3,872 downwards.
TGCCCGCTGATGTACATGGGTGAGATCGTCACGCTTGCCTCAGCATCGGCAGTCTCATGGCTGTTGAAAACCAAGAAAAGTAGAATAAGGGCAGTAGAAAGAAAATTTCGCATGAAGATATGTTAACCGATGTATGTTGGATAGGTCAAGTCAAAAATGGCTTGAGAAATCGTCACTTACCCCCATTTTCACCCACCTCTTTCCAATCCAACATTTCTGAGTTCCATTCAAACTCCTATAGTGGACCGAATTTGAGGTTAACCGTTAGACTCTTCGGCGTTGGTGAGCTGTCAAATAGATTGAAGTCTCGGACGACGACATAGGTGTGCTGTCCATCAGTAATCGTTTGGCACGCCTCGATGAAGTCGTCGAGATTGCGAATCTGTTTTCCGTTTATGTCAAGAATGACCACCTTGGAGTTTCCATTTCGTTCTTGCAAACCGACCCGCGAGAAGCTGCTACCTGCATCAGCATGTGGTAAATAAACGCCATCGGCTTCTAAGAAAAGTATCCGACGGAGTTGTGGCGTAATATCGTGAAAAACAGCACCGCCGAATCTGACGAATCGCTGCACCTTCTTCGCCTCCAAGTCCTCTACAGGTACATCGAGACTCAGGTTTTCACCGTTGCGGTAGACCTCCAAGTTGACGTTTTTTCCGACGTTTTGATTCAAGATTGCATCGAAGGTGTAGAGATCATCCTTGATAAGTTCGTTGTTGATGCGATAGATGATGTCGGATGCACGAAGCACGGTTTCACCTGTTGTCCTCGGCACAATGGACTCAATCTGAATTACCTTTGGCGTTCCGGCTTTAGAAGGACCTATCTCTTTTCGCAAGGCTGCAGGAAAATTGAAGTGTTTGATGGCTTCGCCGATAGAGACCAATTCCAAATCAACGCCGATTTCACCGCGTTGGATTGATGTCTTGTTCTGAATTAGTTCAAGCGCATCGTGAAGGTAGTCAATGGGCAATTCAAAACTGGAAGTATCCGTCCCCCGCGCATGAATCGCGATAACTTGCCCCGTGGTATTCCAGACGGGGCTGCCGCTTGATCCGCCTGTCCGGTCAAATGTGGTATGGATGTAACTGGAGTGTCGATCGCCTTTGTTGACGTTGAGGTTCGTAATTCTTCCGAATTTGATCGTATATTCCTCTTTTTCGTTGTTACCGATGAGGAGGAGTTCATCTCCAAGAGAGAGGGTATCCCATTTGCCGAGTTCGACGGCTTTCAGTTCAAAATCGACCTCTTCGGGATTAATCTGATAAAACCCGAAATCGTGTGTCGGGTCGTAGTAGAGGATACGCGCTTCTGTGAAGCTGCCGTCGTGGAAGTTGATTTTAACGTAGGAGGGGCTGCTGCCAGTGACATGACGGTTCGTGGCAATAATCCCACGTTCTGCGTCTATAACGAAACCCGTAGCGAAATTTGTGCCTTTTGCTTCCGTTTCAAAGACGACCTCGGAGGAGGTTTCAACGTTTACCACCATCGGTTTGTAGGCGGCAACCTGTTCTGTCCAGTCGTGTTGTGCGTTGGCATTTGTGATTAGTGTGAAGAGTAGGGTGATCATCAAGATCACAACGCTTATCTGGTCTTTAAACATGCTTCTAAAAATCTTTTTCATTGGAGTCCTTATCTTTCTGAACCATTTTGTGTTATGCCGGGGGGTGGCTCTGCGAAGGATTCGCCACGCGCCTCCGCGGCCTTTCTGCGTTCGTTCCATTCAGCAATCTGCTGATACACTTCTGCTTTGCCTTGTTCAATGCCTTGTTCAAGCCCTTCCGCTTTAGCTGCTTCTTCTGCTGCTTGTATGCGTTTTTCTTGTCTTGCGAGATACCAATCTGATAATAACATGATAGCGTCAATGCCTCCTACGATAATCCCAACTAACAGACCGGCGACCGGAATAGATGCCGAAATGTCTTTTACAACGTTCTGAACGGATACGTGCCCGTTCCAGCCTCTCAAGATTTCATAATTCAATGCCATGTAGCTGTAGATAATACCGAAGAGCGAAATCAGGAACAATGCAAAACCCGTTTTTCCGGTTTTCCAAAAGTCCCGCACACTCTTCCATAATCCGGACTCTTTTTTCAAAATACCCTCCCTAACGTTACATATAGCATACCGTGTATCAGAGAAGATGTCAACCAAAAATGGCACTTCGTAAGTCCGATCTTATCTTGACTATATCTTTCAAACATGGTATCTTGTTGGCACCTTAATATATAACTGTAACTCTACTGACAAGAGGAGACACATTTCAAAATGGCAATACATCACTTTGAACCGACAGTCTATCACACGGCCATCGGGACGCATGAACCCGTGCTTCATATTGAGAGCGGGGACACCGTTTTCACAACGACCGTAGATAACGCAGGCTACGATGCCACGGATACGCAAGTTACCCCAGGTGGCAATCCACAGACGGGTCCTTTTTATGTTGAATCGGCGGAACCCGGTGATACATTAGCAGTCCACTTTGATCGGGTAGTTCCGAATCGTTTAATTGGGCGGACGGCTCTGGTCGTTGCACCGAATGTGCTTGATCCACACTACGTAGCGTCCGAGATGCCAGAAAATGGACGCGCAGAGTGGCATGTGGATGTGGAAAAGTGGACGGCGACGTTGATGACCCCAGAGACACAGTTGGGTAAACTCACGCTCCCGCTTGAACCGATGGTCGGATGTTTCGGTGTCGCGCCCCCGCGTGGACAAGCGATCTCAACGGCGACCTCCTCTACGCACGGCGGCAATATGGACTATCGCGGTTTTCAGGAGGGTGTTACCGTCTACTTCCCGGTTTTCGTCTCCGGCGCGCTCTTTCACCTCGGTGATGGACACGCTGTACAGGGGGATGGAGAAATTGTCGGCACTGGTGTTGAAATCTCTTTTGATGTGCAATTTACGGTTGAAGTCCGCAAGGGAAAAAGCATCAACTGGCCCCGCGCGGAAAACAATGATTATATTCTCACAGCAGGCAATGCGCGTCCCTTGGATCAGGCTGTGCAACACGCAACGACGGAACTCCTCCGGTGGTTAGATGAACTCGGTTTAGAGAAACGCGCAGCACACATTCTTTTAGGACAAGCAGTAGAGTATGATATGGGGAACGTGTTTGATCCCGCATATACAATGGTCTGCAAAATCAGAAAGTCGGTATTACGTGAGATAGGGGTCTGGGGATAGTCCAGATTTTGGACTTCTCAAGATGCGGTTGTACCGTGTCCACGTTGTGAGATGTGATGTAATCACATTTTTGGAGTAAATTGAGTTGCTATTCCGCATGTTTTTCTGTAATTAACGCTAAAAGCTTAGACTCTCTTTCGTGAAATCTATCCAGTTCGCTTTGAAGATATTCGATCTGATTTTTCAATAAGGCTATAGTTTCTTGCTGTTGCAAAATGATGACAGATTGAATTTGTTCATTGGCATCTGCGTCTGCTCGATTATAATTGACAGCCTGCTTGAACGGACAGAAATGATGCTCAAGGGCATTCCTGTTAATAATTTTATGTCCACTATCGTTCACTTTATGCGGAAGCCCCTTCTCCAGCGCAGCATAGATGGTCGTTTTGCGCATATTACCATATTCCGCCGCTTCAGCGACGGTTAGCCATTCACCTTCGGTAAAATCCTTTGAGTTTGACATATTGACTCCTTATATAATGTATAATACTGATGGGGTTATATTCCATTAAATGGTCTCAAATCTCTAACCTTTCTGCTTTACCGCGAGTGAGAAAAATACAACACTTGAGGTTGGTTGTGGTGGTAACCCTGTCCGAATTATGTAATATTATACCGTATATAGTTACGCAATAAGTAGTTTTGGACATAGGCAATTTCAGTTTTCTTAATGTTATCAC
>JAPPII010000079.1 GCA_028820845.1 Candidatus Poribacteria bacterium | reverse complement strand
TCTACCAAAACCTAACAAAAATGTCAATAACTTACACAATGTAAACACTACCTAGTCGCGATGAGATGCGGAATTGATAGAACAATTATGCCCAACATTGCCAAGCTGTGGAGATTTGCTACCATAATTAACAGGCTCACCAGCATCAATATACTTGACAGCAGTCCTGCGAAATTGTTAACAAAGTTTGGAATGCGTTGAATGGATTGTTCTCGCGCGTGCGCCATTTGATCAAAGAAAGCTGGAGATTCAAAGAAAGCCAAATCTAACCTTGAGAGTTTCTGAAAAATGAGTTCTTCGGTGTAATGCGAGACTCTCAAGCCCATCGGATATCTGAGCATATTTATGATACTGGTGATAGTATTGCTCGCCAGCCAAATGAGGAGTTGTAATCCGACGAGAAACGCAATCTGTCGGAGGCGGACAGTGCCTTGAGTTGCTTGAATCGCAGCAACAACTTCGTCAATGATGTACTTTGAGAGCCATATCTGTAAGGGCGTGACTGCAGCTGAAAGCAAATTGAATAGGGAAAATACAGCCATTTCCTTCGGACTAGCCCTCCACATAAGGACGGCGGCTCTGGGGTAGTTGCTAACTGTCTTTCCGATTTCAGAAACGGATTTTAGCATATTCCTGATAAAATTCCTAAAACTTCTGTGGAATTTGTGAAAAGGGCGTATCATTTCGTTTCGGAAAATATTTATCAAACTCACGTTTAAGTGATAGCACCCAGACGCTAAAGCGTGGGGCTTCGGAGACCTCGTAGACAGTGCGGTTTTCTCAAAGAGTCAACCGTCTTATTCCGTCTCCACCCGTAGGCGATTTCCCGAAGGGTGAAAAATCCCTTTGGGCATATCAAGGCGAAATCTTGGCTATCCCCGCTTACCTCTCTCCATTTGGATAGAAAAAGTTGAGAAAGGGGCAGCGATACAACGTGCAGACTTTCACCTCTGCTCCGAAACTTACGCGTTAACTGCCCAAAATACTTTTAGAGTGGTATGGAACACTAACACTTTTTGACTACTTTCCACGGTAGCGGACACCACCTCTACAAGTTGTAGAGGGTGGAAACGGTGTCCAAGTGTTGGTATTAATTATACCATAATTTTACTGCAAAGTCAAATCTTTTTTTGACACAAACTAACGCCCGCCTACATCTCCAAGCTAAAGCATGGGGTTTTAGCGGGAAGATTGATAATGATACGATGGGGTCCCTCCTGATCCCAAACGTATCACATTCGAGTCTTTCTGTGGAAAGTATAACAGACTGAAAAAAACAAACTTCCCGCGGGGGGCGGATTTGGAAAACTTTTTGTCGTGATACCGGAGCACTTATCGCATAGGAACGTGGTTATAGAGATAAAGCAACCTTGAAAAAACTTCTCCAACGATTCGACGAGAAGTGGCAAGTCAAGATGTATTATACCGAACTTAAAGAAAAACCCTCTGATTTAAAAGGGACAACAACAGAACAGAAAAACGACCCGATTCACGTCTGAGCCTCAAAGTCGGTTGCGTCATCAAAAATTGTGTAAGCCGTTGCTAATTCTCTGCCCTCTTGTCCGATAGTGTCCACATTAAGGGTAAGCCGGTGATATTTCAGCAACCAAAGGAGGTGATATCGAATTTTCTCGGTTGATATATTCATGGGCCCGGAGAGATTCTCTTCCAGTTCCGTAATTGTGATCCAGTCGTTTGACATACTGAGGAGGACGTTCAAAAGTTCCGGGGCAAGTTTCGTATTCAACTCTTCATACCAGGGAGCGGGTGTGTCTTCAGGAAATGACACCAACTCAGAATCGGTGATTCTCACTTTTGTTGTCGGTTGAAGAGTCGCGGTGGCGTAGTGTTCAAAGGTTTTAAAGTATTGCGGACGGAACCAAGAAGGAAAGCGGCGAGCAGGGACCGGGTGACAGGATGCAATTTGGGACAACTCCTCCCACAATTCAATGTAACGGTGGATGATAATCTTCCAATCGTATGTATCAAGGACGTGTTGGCGCGCTTGCCCACCCATCTTAGCGCGCAACTTATCATGCTCAATTAACAAAAACAGTGCCTCCGCCATTTGTTGAACATTAAAACAGATAGATTGGCTTAAATAAAACTGGTTGAACAGCCACGGGGATATTGGCGCGTAATCACAGATGGCACCGTCACATTCCATCCAATAGGTAGGGATGCGGAAACCTGTTTTCCCGTGGAGTACTGAAACGCTATACCCCTCCCAATCTGAACACACAACAGGTAATCCAGAAGACATGCCTTCCAAAACTGTCTGACCGAATGTCTCTTGGATGTTATCGCTAGGGGAGACAAAAATATCTGCCGCAGAGTAGAGTAACGGGAAGTCAATCCGGGGTCGATCTGTCAGCGTAATCAAGTGCTTTTCGATTCCAAGTTGCATGGCGAATTCTGTGACTTTTTCTGCATAATTATGCCGACTATCGTCTCCTGCCAACACCAGCAGAGCTTCGTTTTTTGAACACTTCTCTAATGCAGCTTTGAACGCCAAAAGCAGGGGTTGTAAATCCATTTTGTCGTAATGTGAAAAACGCCCAACCCAGAGCAGTATGACTTTATCACGTGGAAAACCAAATTGCTGTCTCAATGCCTGCTTGTCGCGCTGACGATACGTTTGTGTATCAACCCCAAGTGGAATACTATCTAAGCGCCCCTCGTATTTTAAATCAACCCCAAAATGTTCGGAAAAACGGGTTTGTAGATGAGTAAAATGATTTTTCATCACACGCCGCGCTGGCTCTTCCAGACAGACAATTGAATCCCACGGACGCGCATCAATGAGTAGAAATGTTAGGAAATCAATTAACTGTCCATGGTAACTAATGGTATGCGTAACGCCCGTAATTGGAATATTCTTTGTTATCAATTGGTTACGAAGGTAAATCATTGGGGCAATATACGGGCCCCGAGGCCTATGAAATGCAAGATAGTCGTTCTTTTGTAAAGCCTCCTCAAATTCGGTAGCTAAAAAGAGTTTGAGACGGGCATCAGATTCAATGAAACCGAAAAGTTCTTCGGCCTCCCCATCCTTTGATCGCGTATAGCGATTCGGATCGAAAAGATGATATTCATTGAAGTTACCATACCGCAATAGACTGGTCATAAACTGCTGTGTTGCGACACCAGCACCATATATTCCGCGGCTCGATCCCTTTTGGTAACTTGAGGTATTCATATTTACATCTGGAGGCAAGAATGTACCAAAGATTCGCATCTGTCATTCCTTCCCGCATTGTTTGCCTATATGCTCACACTGTCATTCTGCTTTAGGGCTATCAACCCTTGCTTTATACACCACATTGTATGATACGCGATATTTGGCACTAAGTTTTTTACATCCTCTGTATCTGATAGATGGAGTAGTGAATGGGTAATATCAGATAGACTGGTTACGGTGCGTGATAAATTGAGGATTTCAAGAATGACCGAGGGAAAAAGCACCTCGCTCATTTCTTTATAGATCACAAGATTTTGTGTTTCAAGAAGTGTTTCACCGTCCGAAGTGATTTGAATCGGGGTACTTTCGTCAATGGTTTGAAACATCTGCGAAAGTAATAAGGGAAGCCAACCACCGCCCCCTTGATTTTCAACGACAGGCTTTTGAGAGGGGACAGAAGCCTCCCTTGCAGACAAATCGCGCCAGAGGTTTTCATATTTCGCCACAATTGTTTCAAGTGAATGATGGTCAGACACATATTGCGCAGCGGCTGTTCCAAGTGTCTCACGTAAAGACGCGTCTTCGACTAGCAAGGTGAGGTACTCAACCATCTGTTGAACATTAACTGCAATACCCTGAGACACGATGAGGGACTGCACGTGGTGTGGAATAAAAGGAAAGTAGCCACTTAGTGCGTTATAGCTATAAGGAAGGCACTCCCTATTGAGTCTAAAACCTGTTCTACCGTGGTGGATATAGTGAGGCTCACCATCATCAGGGGCAATAACTGGAATTCCTCTTGCCATTGCTTCTAGCACTTGAGGTTGGTTATCTCTATAAACTGTGTCAGAGGGAGAGATGAATATATCCGAGGCGGCGAGCAAAAGCAACCGGGCAGATTCACTTATATTTGGCTGGAGCAAGATTCGCCGCTGTAGTGGAGAACCTTTAAGGTATTCGGAGATTCTATCAGCGTATCCATATTCATCAGGACCACTGATAATGAGCAAGACATTTTCATGACTCTCCGTGATCGTTTGAAACGCGCGGATAAGGGGAAGCAGGTCCATGCTATTGTCGGGGCTAAAATCGCCACTACATAAAATGAGAGTCATCCCCTCTGGAAGGTGAAGCAGGTAACGGGCATCACGTTTATTACAACCGTTTATCCGCGATGCCGCGTAACCATGTGGAATTGTGTACACCTGGGCCTGCGATTGTGGTGTTGTCAGAGAGGTGTATTGCCCGTGGGCTGCTTCGACGAGTTTCTGAATGGATGCACGGGAACAAATTATCGCATCGTTATCGGATAATCCACTATATACTGTCAGTGGCATTTTTGCCAAAAATGATGGTTCAACCTTCATTGTAATTGGAAAGTTTTGTCCACTCAGGTGTCGGAGATCCGCAAGATGAAACGCGGGGGTATATCCAAAGTCATGCCAAACATTTACTTGAGACTCCTGAAAAAAATCCGAAAGTTCCATAGTGTTTTTGATGTGTACATTTCGCTCTACAGAAAGTGGATATGGGGGATGACAACCTTGAGAGGAAAAAACATAAATGTCATGAGTATCTCCGCCTGTACCTCGTTGCAACGCTCGAATAAACTCCCAATCGAATAGGGATATGGACTCATCTCCACCTTCTACAAGAGGGTATAAACTTGCAATAACCATCAGGTCTACCTCCTCAAAGCCTCAATGGGAGAAAACGCAGAGGCTTTGAGCGCGGGATACATCCCAAACAGGATACCTATCACAGAAGAGAAGATAACTGAGATGAAGCACCACTTAGCGGAGATAACGGAGGGCCAGGACGGAACAATTTTCACAATTCTTACGGCGAGAAGCCCCGCTCCTTCACTGACGAGGAAGCCTAATCCAATCCCAAGTACTCCGCCAATACCACACATGACTACAGATTCTATTAAAAATTGAAGTAGGATATCTGTAGTTTTGGCACCGACTGCCCTTCGTAAGCCAATCTCTCGGGTACGCTCCGCAACAGCAACCAACATCATATTCATGACACCGATACCTCCCACAAGCAGCGAGAAGCCTGCGATGCTCCCTAAAGTAATTTTTTTTACAGTGCTGATTTTATCCAATTGCCTCATACCGGATTTCATGTCCCAGGTAACGAAGAAATCGTCCCTACCTCTCTGTCTCTTTCGTATTGTCGCTTTCACCACTGCCATTGCACGAGGGATATCCGCTACAGTCTTGGTCTAAATTGAAAGCATCTGGATCCTATCAGAACCTGTAAAGCGCGTTTGGGTTGTTGTGATAGGAATAAAGACTTGTGCACTCAAGCTGAACCCGAACTGAAGGTATTGTTGCCGAGGCATCATCGTGCCGACAACTGTCAAACGTTCTTTTTCTCGGTTGTTTCCCGCGCCCCTCGCAATTTTAATCTCTTTTCCAATAGGAGATGTCCATCCAAACAAGTCAGAAGCGACCTCAGCACCGAGTACACAGACTTTTGCACCGTTTTCAATATCATCATCGGTGATAAAACGTCCCTCTTGGATATCCCAATCCATCGCCTCTGCAAAAGAGGCATTTACACCGTTATAACCGGTGCGAGTTTCAGTGCCGACAGGGCCTTGTGCAAGAACGCCACCCCACGCAGGGATCCGTGGCACAGTCAGTCTAACGGAAGGACACCTCGCCTCTATTGTTAAAACATCTTCATATGTGAAGTATTCATTACTGCGGTTCGCAACCCAAACGTCTCCGACTCTCTTCAGATTGACACAATACATCGAAAACTGGTTCAGTCCCTCCTGTTTTAGAGCTTCTTCAAGGACAATCGTTTTGGCACCATCGCCAACACCGATCATCGCGAGGACTGAGGCAACACCGATAAGAATCCCAAGTATTGTGAGCACGGAACGCAGTTTGTTATATTGAAGTGCAGAAAACGCGATGGAGATTCCTCGAAATATGTGCATTTCACCATTAAAACTACTATGGGGTCTGGGCAGCACTGACCTGCCCAGACAGATTTGAGGACGTAAGCCATACTATCCTGATATCCATTACGCTTAATTATTCACTGTATCGCCAACAGAACTCCCAGTACTAGCTCCTGCTGATCCGGAAGCATCATTGTTGTTGCAGGCACAGACACATTGGCAAGAGTATGACTTCAGGGTGTCCGTAGATGGCATAATGATATGAGCTATCCCTTTATACTCGGATTTGAGCTTTTTCGCTAACCGTTTCACTGTTTTCACCTCCTTTCTATGCTTGAAGAAAAACTTCCATGAAGAAAATTTCTATGCTTAACTGTTTTGTGAATCACCCACCGAATCAGATGCTGAATTTGCTGCACTCCCTGAAACATCACCGTTCGCACAAGTACACCCACACCAGCAAGTATATGATTTAATGGTATCAGCGCCTGAATGTATAATAACAGGCGATATCCCTTTATGCTCGGATTTGAGCTTTTTCGCTAACCGTTTCACTGTTTTCACCTCCTTTCTATAATAAATATGCCTAATTATTCGTTTGTCGACCTCCCCTCATATGAGAGTCACATTCTTGAGATAGTCAAAAGCATCGGGGTTCCCTTCTATGACAGTCATGATGTCAACAAGATCCTGGTGAAATCCCGATCGATGATTGTTACAGTTACTCATCTTGAGGGTGCCATCAAACTGTTCCCCTGCAGAGGCCTTGATAAAGCAGGTGCCACAATGTCGGGACGCATAACAGAAACGACAACCATCATGAGCATGGGAATAGTTTTCTATGTTTTCTATACCTTTGGCAGCATCCAAACCCCTTTCAAGATTCCCTAAGCGCAAGAGATCGAAAGATGTGCTGCTCTTTTCGCAAGTGAAGAAATCCCCTTCAGGTGTTAAAAACAGGGTTTTTAGACCTGGCACGCAGATCCCTCCTGGATGATACACTTCAGGAAACGGATTTGTTGGCTTCATTGAGGGAATCAGTTTTTCAAATCCATCTCCAAAAAGCCCTTGCATAAATCTGTGTTCCCGCTCGGGGCGATTATGTGCAACCTCTTTCTGAATCAGGGCATTGAAGTACTTCTCTTTGAGCTCTTTCCTCCCTTTATTCTCAAGTTCTTCCTCGGTGAAATTGTGAAAAAAGGTCGTGTCTTGAGTGTCAACGCTAGATGTTCGCATCGTCCGGACATCCGTCAAGGGTTCTGACGTGAAAAAATCATTGAGTTCCTCAAAATCGTAGGGCGGTGAGAGAACAATGCTAAATTTGACGTTGTTTCGATAGTAATCGGGGGACTTGTCACGTAACTTATTCAAGTTCTGCTTAATTTTATTAAAACTCCCTCTGTTCGCACCATTGACTCGATATCTATCATGTGTTTCTTTCGGACCGTCAAGGCTCACCATGATTTTGAAATCGTTGTCAATCCACATCTGACAGATGTCATCATTCATCAAGGTAGCATTCGTTGTCATGTGGTACTCAATAGGCTTTCGTCCGAAGATACCATTGGCATATTCAACACACTGTTTTATCAGAGATGCATTCAGTAGGGGCTCACCACCATAGAACGTAAGATTAACGTAATCGCACAGTTTTGAATGTTCCTTAAAAAAATCAATCCCGCGACGGGCGACATCAAACTCCATAAACGTTGAGTTATGCTCACGGTGAAATTCATATGTTCCTGAGAAACTACAATACGAACATCGCAGATTACACTGCTCCGTTACGCCAAGGCAAAGGGTCCGGACATCTTCATCATATAAAAGCCGAAGGGACTGTTCATCAAGCGGATACAGAATTTCACTTGGGTGATTGTTAGAGAACAATCGCTCGTCTCTGTTTGCCATTTCAATCGTTTCATAAGCCTCAGCAATTTCCTCAGGGGTGTGCTGAACACCATACTTCGGAACCATCTCTCTAACGGAAAGGACACCGAAGTCATCAATGATGTCATAAACGGCAGGTGTCACCTGGATAATTCGATCCGTGTTGACATCATAAACGTAACTCTGTTTTTCTGTCTCGAACTTGTGGACGAAGGGGCGGCGTAGATCTCGTTCCTTTTCACCCAGTTCGCCAGAGAACCCCTTAGAAGTTTTCTTTTGAATAACAGGCGAACCACAACCCCCTGATGAACACGAAGAGCATCCTGAATCCTGCGAATTAGAAACCTGAATTTGCTCTAGAGAAATTAACTCTCTGTCATCTTCGTGTGGTAAAGTTTTCTGATATTGGTCGTCGAGTAACTTCATACGCAATCTAGTACCCTCCTTATGTTTTATCTTCTAACAAACTCATCCAGATTTTATGAGTTTCGTTAATCTACCGAAAAAATATCAATCACGTGTTGAGCGAGTTGCTCCTGTTGTTCATGGATGTCAGGACAAAAAACAGGGACTCCAAACAGGTCTTCATAACGGGTGCTTAAACGGGATATTTCGTCCGGACGGAGTCTGCGTCCCCACCGCTGTTTATATGAATATGCATCTTTATGGACTAATTTATCCGCAAACGTTAAAGCAACAACCTTCCCTCCGCTAATAGTTTCTAATGTCGTCAAACTACGTTGAATATAATCCTCATCACCAATTGTGTTGATTGTTAAAATTATCGCATCGGGGTTGGAAGCCATTAAAAACGCCAACGCTGGTAATGTGTAATCGTCAGGAAAATCTGGGGTATTCGTGTTATATAATTTTGGAGGGATAATACCCCCTTGACTACAAGCGATAATAAGATGTGGTCTCCGTTGGAATGCTGCTGCCATTGCCACTTTCAAGTAAGCGACCTGGTCGCCCAAAGAAATGTACTGCGGGATTCTTTTATCTTGTACAACACAGATACCGTTTTCCAAAAGTGCATGAATCGGATTTGTACCGACACTTCCTATTTCATACCCCTCTTTGTCCAGCACTCTTTTCAAGGCGAGTTGGGTTGCCAGCTTACCTTGGTTGTATGAGGTCCCGAAGATGCCAAGGACAGGGGCATCAATATCTTGTTCTAATTCCTGCGTGTTAGAACTCCAGACAGCAGATAGGAAATTTGACGGACTATACCAGATCAAGTTCTTCTTACGAGCCGTCGCATAAATATTCCGGTAAACATGGGATTCAGCAGGACTAAAACTAAAGACATTCTTATCATTTTCAACTGCCCACGTCAGAATCCTGAACAACACATCTTCGTGTAAACCCTTTGAAAGGGCATCGTTGTTGCCAACAATCAGTGTATCTACGCCAGACGGAATATCATTTAACTCCGGAAGCACCGGTATATTGAGCGGTCCAGAGCTGTACACCATACCCGCATCTTTCCCATGAGCAGATGAATGTAGTGGATCTACAACACCATCGACTTGAAATTTAAATGCATCAGTGAAGGAAAGTATCGGGTGAGTCTCCCTGTTATGAGGATATATAACAACTCGTTTCATCCATGAAAACTCTTGTGTTTGCACATCAAAAATATCGTCACGCAAGCCTACGGAGAGGTTTGCAGGTAAAGATCTCCAAAGTGGAAGGCGCGTTTGCTGATCAGCAAGTTTATCTTTCACACCAGCAATATCTATCCCTGGCAGTTCTTCCAATAATGCAGCGATGACTGCACTCATTCTCGCTGTCGCTGAACTTGTTCCAGAGGAGAGTGAAACGTAGGTTTCCCTTTCAGTTTGAGCATTTACAATTTCTAATGCTAAATCGTCTCGCCCCGCAGCGACGAATTCGGCGATTCGCGTAGGAAAATAGCCAAATTCGTACTCTTTATATCGATTGTCCTTACCTACTCCGATTGTTTCAGGACAGACGCTTGGATAACTAATCAACCCTCCAATATGAGTTGCCGCAACAAGTATGATACCATTTTCGGTTGCCCGAATGCACTCAGCTTGCAATCTTGAAGCCCATGTCTCACCGGTGGTACCCAAACTGATATTCACAACATTGATATCGTTATTAATACACCATTTAATCGCAGCAACCAACGCAGCCGGATGTCCTGTTCCATTCTCATCAAGGATCTTGACACTATAGATCTCGGAATCAGGCACCCGATAACTAATCAATCCAGCACAGACCTGACCGTGAGACCAAAGGGTTTCAGGAAGGTAATCGTTTTCGTTATAAACGGCATCTCCATGGGCATCAAAACCTATTCCTACACCCCCAGCTACATTTGATACATATGGGTGCTCAGGTGATACGCCGCTATCTACAATCGCTATCTTCACGCCTTTTCCAGTCCCTTGAACGTATTTCAATGCCCATGCTCCTGTCTACTATTTTTCTTTATCGGCAACTAAAAAACAACCTAACCCGATATTTTTAAAAGAATCTGTCATCGTCTGCTATGAATATTCAAATGTATCCTACAAGTTGGAGTCTGTTATGCCAGCGAAAGGTAGACACAACACTATCTTGATAGGTGTTATTTCCTCGTAGGGACGAGGTCTCCTCGCCTGATACCAAAACAGACACTATCACCTTAGATGTGACAGACTACCAGTTTCGTCAATTGTAAGCCGTATTTGGCTTATACGGAGGCGTTTCGACAGTGGAACTCTTTACCACAATGGACAACTCGCGAAGAGCAGTCCATCCCCATACAAAAACATCAGAACGGTGATAACCTACGAGCATTATCGAAACTCTATGTGGAAAACTGTACACCTAATATATCACAAAGGTAATAGGGCAAGTTTCGTGCCAATACTTTTATTTATATGCAATATTCGTGTTAAGACTACTGAAATCGCGCGATTATTTTTCACTATGATGTGCTTAAAACACAGGTATAGCCACGGTTCATCAAAGGGACCGAGGTGCTTACCTTTTCAAAAAACTGTGTGTTGAAAAAGTTTATTCTCCTCGTCAAAACTGAATTTAACCCTATTTTGAACTACGGCATTTTGACGCACTACGGCATTTTGCCGTAGTAAACACAAAAATAGTAATTCTATAATTAGAACTACGCTGGGGAGCAAAACCCTACTAAGAGGAGAAAGAGTCTAAATATTCGAGTGCGATTGGCACCCATCCACGTTCACACAGGCACCCGTTACAAGACGCGCCCGTTCCGATGACAGAAAGACGACGCCATTCGCAACTTCTTCGGGTTTTCCAAATCTACCGAGGGGCATATCGCTTTTCAAAAAGGCATCCAGCATTTCTGGATCGGCTGCGATCCGGCGTGCTCAACCGCCACCGGGAAAGAGAATCGAACCCGAGGCAACGCTACTCACGCGGATATTGTCGGGTGCGAGTTCTCTTGCTAACGACTTTGTCATGCTAATCTCGGCGGCTTTCGCGGCGTTGTACGTAATGTGTCCACCGCCTTCCCTGCCGTAGATGGAGGTAATCATCAGAATTGCGCCACCGCCTTGTTTTTTCATTTCAGGGATGACGCGTCGGTTCACGCGTGCTGCAGAAACCAGATTCAGATTGAGAATCTCGTGCCACTCGGTATCGGAAATATCTTCGAGAGGGGTCCATCGACTCCCACCGACATTGTTCACAACGACATCAATCTTGCCGTAAGTTTCCACCGTCTCGGATATAAACGCCTCAACTTGACCTGTATCTGTGACATCTGTAGGTTTGGCAAAGACTTGCGCACCTTTTGCCGTGAGTTCTTCTGTTACGCTTTGGAGTGTATCTTCGGTTCTGCCACAAATGCTCAGGCGTGCGCCTTCATCAGCGAATCCGTGTGCAATCGCACGTCCGATTCCGCGGCTCGCACCCGTTACAACAACGACTTTATCTTTTAATCCTAAGTTCATTCAAGTTCCCCTTAGTCTTTCTATAATATCAAATGCTATAGCTATAGCACTCCGAAATCACACATCTTAAGCGTCATATTTTTTCAATTTTCTTTGCAAAGTCCGTTTATCAATCCCTAATACCCTCGCTGTTTTTGTCCGATTTCCGTCAAACCGCACCAAAGTTTCACGGATAAACGTTGCTTCCATCGCCTCAAGCGTCGTGCCGAGCGGGACACTCACGCTTTGCTCGTTTTCAGGCGTAGCAATCTCTGGGGAGATATTCATAGATTGCTTTTGGTACGTCTGAATTTTTTGGGGTAGGTGCTTTGGTAAGAGAACCCCTCCTTTGATAAGGTAAGATGCGCTTTCAATAACGTTCTCCAACTCTCGCACATTCCCGGGCCATGGATACGTTTCAAGAAGAGTTCGCGTATCTGGAGAAATTTGTAAGACCGGAAGACTGGAAAATTGACGGTGTTTTTCAAGAAAATGCAACACCAACAGGCAGATATCCTTTTTTCTCTCCGATAGCGTCGGCAGAGATACAGAGGCAACATTCAATCGATAATAGAGGTCTTCACGAAACATTCCATCTTTAACGGCTTGCACAATATCTCTATTAGTAGCTGCCACAATCCGAACATCCACCCTAATTGGTTTTTTACCGCCAATGCGTTCAATCTCACCTTCTTCAATTGCGCGTAGTAACTTCGGTTGCATGGGAAGCGGCATCTCGGTGATTTCATCAAGGAACAACGTCCCTTTGTCTGCCCTCTCAAACTTACCGATATGCCTTCTACTCGCGCTTGTAAACGCCCCTTTTTCATGTCCAAACAACTCACTCTCAAATAAATTCTCAGGTATCGATGCACAATTGATAGAGACCATTTCTCCGTTTCGACCACTGTTTTTGTGCAGGGCACGCGCGACCACCCCTTTGCCAGTTCCCGTTTCACCAGAGATTAGAATCTTCAAGGCCGTAGCCGCAATATTATCAATTTGTTGTAGGATATTCAAAATCTGGGAACTTTCCCCGACGATTTCACTGTAATCCCCGCGCAAGCTATCTCTTGCCATTGTAACTTGAGACCCTCCTTTTCTATAATTGTAAACACACCGTTCCTTCGTTACAGGATTTTTCTTTTTTTATTCGACTGTTCATTTTCGCAATAAGTAGTTTTGGACATGCAATACCCTTTTATAATTAAAGACACCGTTTTTTGGATGAAAAGGTGCATGACTTTCCAGAACATACTACCTCTAAATTTTTTATCAAACTCACGCCATTTATATAGTCGTAATTTTGGAGGCGGAAACGTGCATAATCGTAAAAAAAGAGGCGAGTGTTAGGAGGAGGGTATGCACATAAATCGGGGTGGTCACTATGTCCCACCCCGATTTATTGTTAGTATAGGGTAATATGTTTATCGTAGATTTTAGCGTTACTTATACACGCGAAACAGCCCAGGTGCCTAAACCTGCCATTTTTTATCCAATCAAAAACGACCTGATCCTCTCCAGAACCTGATGAATTGCCGCGCTTTGAAAAAACGAATAAGCCATTCCATTTGCTAATAGGGTCGCTACCGCCCCCAAAACAATCATTAAAGCAAAGGGTATTTTTTTCTGAATGCACAATTTATTTTCGTATTCTTTCAAATTACCTGCTGCAGCAAGTTGGTGCAGCTGCTCAATTTGCGGCGACGTTAACCCCTCAGACGAGACATCCACAATGACATTATCTTGTGCAGGGTTTGCAAAACCGGCAGGAACTTTCACGTATCTATCATTCACGTTCTGCGCTTCAATTTTAACGATTCGTTCCGCGGGAATCATGTTCGGGTGAAGGTTTCCGACAGGAATATCTTCTGTAAAAAGGGAACGAATGACGGCGTTAAACATGATAAGAAACCACGGAACCACAAAGATAAAGACGATAAAAGTGCCAAGTTGAATCAGCGAAGGGATCGCCAAAAAGAGTGCTAAAGGGAGAAAGGGGACGTAAAATAGGATTACGTATTTCTGTGGGATGTACTTTTCAACCACTTTATTGAAAGCGAAAGCAATTGCTATAAACAGTGAAATTCGAATCGCCAAGTCTAATTCTATCTCCATGCGCGAAGGGATATAAAACGCTAATCCACCTACCCCAATATACGCAAGTACTTGTAGAAGCCGTCTCGGAAATTGTTTTAGTTGTGATGTGAAACTCCTAACAACCAGTACCTTTTGCTCCTGAAAGGTCATTTTAAAAGCGGATTGTGCTACGATATAAAACAGAAAAATGAGAAAAATATTCACCATCAAAATCATGGGATAAAATTGTGTCTCTGAGGTGTTGCTAAAAGCACTCGGTGGCAGCAATAAACTGATGCCCCAAAAGAGTTTTGCATCCCCGGCTGCCCATATTCCCGTGTAAAACATTACAAAGGAGATCCCTAATCCCCCAAAAAGGGTAACACAACTGTGTATCCAGGTGATGTTTCCCTCACTTATGAATAGGGCTTGACTGATAATGCCAAAGCCGATCAAGAATGCAGTATAAATGTTAGCGATTTTTCCGTAGCGGAAATCGGTATAACTGGTATAAAGCCCACAACTTAGAACCGCCAAGAAAACCATTCTTTCGTGTGTCAGTAATTCAAAAACGCTAAAATTCATTAGATGTGTTCCAATCTAAATCAGGAGGTTCCCTATTTTCCCAACGAAACGCAGTTTCTCGCCTGCCACCGAGGTTTTCCAGCACTTCACTGAGCCGTTCCGTTTTCTCGACAAGAAGAGGAAGGTCACTAATCGCCTCAAGATTGAGCCGCAAAAGTGGTTCGGTGTTCGACGCTCGGAGATTGAACCGCCAACTGCCGGGTACCAAAGGATAGAAACCAGTGCCGCTCTTGTGATTCGCGGGAAATCGAACGGATATGCCATCAATAGGGGCTTCAATCTGGAAAGAGTTTCCTAACCGGTGCAATATGTGTCTGACCGCATTCATAGCATCGTACAGCAGACCATGACTTTCAAACGCAAAGTTGATTTCACCGGAGACCGGATATTTCGTTCGGAGCGGATTAACAAGTTCCGCGAGTGAACTTCTTTTTTCACAGAGGTTTTCCAGCACAAGCAAAAAGGGGATCATGCCGTTATCGGCATAGAAATTGTCGCGGAAATAGTAATGTCCACTCGCCTCACCTGCGAAAAGGGCATCGGTTTCCCGCATACGGATTTTAAAAAAAGAGTGTCCACACCGATTCAGAAGTGGTGTGCCGTTAGCCTTTTTCACGGCGGCTTCTACTGCCCATATCGCTCTCGGATCAAAGATAACTGTCCCACTTCCTTTTTTTCCAAGAAGTAACTCGGCAAGCATCGCGCTGATGTAGCATCCTTCAACGAACGCGCCGGTTTCGTCAAAGAAAAAACATCTATCTGCGTCCGCGTCCCATGCGACTGCAAGATCTGCCCCTGTTTGTTGGACTGCCTTTACGGTTAAACCGCGATTTTCAGGACGCAGCGGGTCAGGACGGCCCGCAGGAATCTGTGAGAAAGTGCCATTTGGCTCGATAAAAAGACGGGCGCAGACCTGAATGGGTGTTTCGGCTAACAAGCGTTCGGCAACCCGTCCAGCAAGTCCACCGTTGGCATTGATGACTATTTGTTTTTCAGACAGCTGCTTCAGATTCACAAACGATCGGAGATGTACGAGATAGGCATCAAGAAACGGAAGCGTCCGAAGGGCACCGCGTTTACAAGGGCTCTGTTTCTCGAATCGGTTTCCGTTCTCAATGGCATCTCGTAATTTCAAAAGCCCTGTATCTGACGAGAGTGGTATCGCGTGTTGACGGACCAGTTTCATGCCGTTATACGCTGCTGGGTTATGAGACGCTGATATGACAATGCCTCCATCTGTCTGGTAGTGCGCCACGGCGAAATAAAGCATATCGGTCGAAATTTGCCCGAGGTTGAGGACATCAACACCTGCATCTTGGAGGCCATCGGCAATCTGCTGCCATAGCTGCGGCGAACTTTCGCGGACATCGTGTCCGACAGCGACAGTTTCCGGTTGAAAGCAGCCAGCATAAGTTCGGGCAATGCGGTAAAAGTCTTTCGGTTGAAAGTCAACGCCAAAAATGCCGCGAATATCATACGCTCGGAAGATGTCAGGATTCATTGACTGGCTCCGTTTCGGAAGTGTTGTCTCGCATACGCCAGTCGTTCGGGCACCCCGATATCAATCCAACTTGTTTTGGTTTTTAAAGTGTAAAGATTGGAAACAGACGGAAAAACGTCCCGCTCAATTGAGAAAACCTCTTGGTGTTTAGGGAATGCCCCAATAATCTTTCGATTGAAGAGATACACGCCACCATTAATGTATCCGGGGCGGCATACAGCCTGTTTCTCGCGGAAGGCAGTGATTTTCCCATCGGTGTCCGATAGAATTTCACCATATTGACGAATATCGTCAACGCGCACACTCAGGAGCAAACCTGTCATTTCTTTCTGAAATCTGTCTAACATTTCTTGTAGTGAGAAGTCGTTTAGGAGGACATCACCGTTCAGAACGAAGAAAGGAGATGTATTGATATATTGCATAGCGTTCTGAATCGCGCCGCCGGTGCCGAGCCTTTTCTCTTCTCTGGCGTAACGAATGCGGACACCATCGTAGTCGTCACCGACGCTCACATAAAGCGCATCGTGCAAGTGTCCTGATGCAAGGATGACCTCTTGGACGTTCACGTCCTTTAGCATCTGAATCTGCCACGCCAACACCGTTTGACCAGCGATGTCAAGTAAGATTTTAGGTATAGTTTTCGCGGTTTCGCCCAACCGCGTGGCGAGTCCCCCGCAGAGGATAATCGCTTGCATCCTTTTTCTCCTTTATGGCTTGATGCTTAACGCGAAGGTATCCGTAAAGGGTTCCGTCTGACGTTGAAATTCTTTCGTTTCAAAGTCAACGACTCGAAGTCCAACTTTTTTGTATAACGCTAAGACTTCATCGGGACTCTGAAAATCGTAGAGGTGCATGAGAATCGGTAAATTTATTGGAAGCGCAGTTATGGCGTAGCCACCCGATTTCAAAACGCGCATCGTTTCCGTCAAGCCTACTTCTGGATCTGGGATATGTTCAAGCACTTCGACTGCAATAACCAAATCAAAGGTATCGTCAGAATACGGTAACGTCCGAACATCCCCTACTGACAGTTCGCATCTTTCAAGAACCTTTTTCTTCTTTAAGAGTCTTTCGGCGTGCTGAAGGCAGTGGCCGCTAATATCAACACCATAGCCTGTCCAGAGTTCTTTCTGTTGTAGGATTAGGGCACTCAGAACACCAGGACCGAAACCGAGATCGCAAAAGCGTCCTGTATCTGACAACTGTCCCAAGTGCTTACCGATAAACGTCTTTCGTTCCAAAGCGGGTGGCAGAAAGATATAATTCAGGTGCTCACTGATGGGATAATACTTCGTTTCATACAGCTTCGTTTTTACGGTTTCAAAATCCCTATCTTCTGTCAGCTGATTCGGCATTTCAAGAGAAAAAAGTTGTTGCATATTTACATCGGCACAATAGAGAATGTCGCTGACGATTTCATCTGTGTTTTCCCAACTTGTCTGAGGTTGCTGAACGAGTGTTTCTGTCTGATTCAGAATAGAAGATAACAGATACTGGATGGAGTGCTGAAAGTTTGTCCGATGGTATTCAACGGCATGAGGGTATAAATCTTTCTGTGTTTGTAGCAGTTTTTCAAATGTTGTTTCAAATTCACGGTATTCCATAATCATTTTCGCTTTCTGCATTGCGCTGGGTTTATCTAATTTCTTAGAGGCCATTAACGTGGGTTGGATAAAAGCTTCTGTAGCGTAAACTGTCAGTTTGCGCACGCGATAGAAACCAAATGAAATTTAAGAAAATAAATCGGTAATGTCCGGTGCGGTTAGGAAACCGCATCTACCGGGCCTGAGTGAATTCGGATTACCGAATTAATAAATTAATCTTCATACAGTTTGTGCTACAACTTACTGTCGAAATGTCTAAGTCGAACTGGTGCTACTTACTGATTTTTCAGGCGGATTGTCAGATATCCGAGCGAAAGAATTTCAGAAACGCTACGGTTGTCAGCACGACTGCGAAAAAGCAGAGCAGTAGTACATCCACCGCCGACCGACGAAGTGTCTCTCCTAAAGTTGTCTCCTCCAAAGGGGGAGGCTGCGTAATTGTGACCACATCGTCAGGTGTCATAGTTCTCATGGAGACGTGATCTACGATTTTACTAAACAGATCCGCATAAAGCGCGTCATAATAACGCTTGCCTGTTTGAAGGTAATCGCTTCTTTTCTGTTTTCCTGTCTCGGTCAAACTTGTGGCAAGATAAATGAGGGAGGCTGTCGGTGTGATACGAGAAAGCACCTCGCCTACCTGCTCTTGTCGCGCTTTTTCGCGCTGATAGTTCCGATCTATCTCAGCAGCGTGAGACTCAATTTTCTGCCGGTATTCCGCCTCAAGTGGTTTCACGCGCTCATCAACCTCTTTTCCAATCTCCATTCCCATGGCTACAAGTGTCTGCTGTGTTTCCTCGGGATCAGTGATATTTTGCTGACGCGCTGCCCAGAGTTCTTTGTGTATTTCAGCTTTTTTCCTTTCCAGCTCCGCGTTGAAATTGTCGCGGGAGGCTGTCTTTTCCAGATAGACGCTCTGTGAAGTCGGGGTTGGTGCGATAAATTTCGCTGCAAGAAACCCAACGCGTGGCGCAATCAGCACGGCAAACACCCATACGGTAAAAGCGACGATGAGAGCAGTTTTGGAGTTGTCTAAGTAGGTGGAGATCACTACGCCGATCGCAAAAAAGACAGCAATATAGAGCAGCGAGCCCAACAGAAGGCTGAGGACGCGTGGAAAAATGTCAGATTCGCCCAAGGGGAATCCTTGTGAGACCAGTAAGAGCAAACCAACAAGAAACGACACCAAAAATGGGATGACAAACACAAGGTAACCGCCAATCAACTTGCTCCAGAGGAAAAGGTCGCGCGGCAGTGCATTTGATAACGTAATTCGGAGCGTTCCTGCCTCTCTTTCCCCAACAACAGCATCAAACGTAAACAGCAGTGCCAGCAGACTGAAGACAGTGCCCACAACAAACAGAAAGTCAAGGTGTCCCAGAAGGTAGGAGAGCGGCTCGGAAACCAAGGCAGGCGGTCCCTGGGTAATCCCGTTGCGCGTCATCCCAAGATAACTCGGCAGGATGTCCCCCAACCCGTTGGCAAAAACGCTCATCGGTGTCGGTTTGAGAAAAAGTTTGGAAACCTCCAGCTCGGGTTCCAAGGGCATTTTGGGATTGATTGTAGTCTCTTCAATGTTTGCAAGTTTGACGGCTTCTTGGTAGTCTACAAGATTTTGATGGTAATTCCCATAATTGATAGACAGAGTGAGGGGTATAAGCAGAAGACACATCAAAAGGAGGGCAGCAAACCGGACGCTTAGAATGTGATGTAGGATCTCTTTTTGAATTAACGTTAGCAACATTTAGCACATTCCTAAGGAAGTTTCCTCTTGAATTTTGATTTGTATGTCGCTGCTTGGTCGGACAGCTCTACAGTTTTGTAAGGACGTTCTTTAATCCATGGCAAAGGAGACCAAGTTTTTGTGAAATCGACTTCAGCGAAATCAGATGCATCAATAATTTTAATGAACATCCGATCGGTTCCGGCGAATAAAGGACCCTCGTTAATTTGATAACCTAACCGGATCCAATGATTGTTCAAGTAAGCTTCAACTTGACTATGCCCGACGATCGCCACTTCGTGAGATGTCGATGGCTTTTCATAAGCAAAGTTACCTGTCACAGTTTCGTTATTTAGGTTTTTCATCAGGTTTTTCCATTCGCCGATGCCTTTGTAGTAGTATAACATGGGCACTCCCATCGTTACGCGAGCCGGAATACCAGCGGCTCTCAGCATTGAGGCAAAGAGGCGTGCCCGAGAAATACAGCCTCCATGGCACCTTTGCTTGAACATTGAATCGCCAAAGTAATTTACAGCCAACGCATCGTTGATTTCGCTTTGAGTCACCTCTCGGTCAATGCTTTCAAAGAATGATCGATCCACGACGACCTCTCCGTGCTGCTTATAGGTGTAGATAAAAGGAGGATAGAGTGGTAAGGTTAATTTCATTTTCCCGATTTCATGTTGCAATTTCGTAAGGACATCCAGCGTATGCGTTGAACCGGAAAGAATTCTCTGAATTTCTGCCTGCATTTCTGTGGAGTAATTCAGATCGGTAGCTGGCTGGATATATTTCTCAAACGCTTCTGGTGTGCGTTGACTGGGATATGCGGACGGAAGCAGCACCGGAGAAGCATAGGGATAAATAATAACCTCTACTTTACTATAAGTGCTATTCCCTACTGTGTGCCCTACAAGTCGCGCATCTTGGAAAAGGTCATTCATCGACTCAAGGTTCCAAGGTTGTTTCAACTCAAGCACTGCCCTGATGCTATAGGTGTATTCTCTTCTCTCATTCCATTCAGCGTCAGGTATACCGTCCTCATCACTATCGGGTGAGGTTGGATCTGTCCTATATTTGCAGTATTCTTCATAGTCTGTCAATCCATCTGCATCAGTATCAGAAGTTGTGGAAAGCGTACCAAGCTCAGCTTCAAGTCCATCGTCCAACCCATCTTTATCCGTGTCCCGAAGCGATCCTAAATTAAATTCCCCAATGTGACTTTGCATTGTGTCCGACGGAGCAGTCATAAACGTCAAGATATATTCCTCAAGCGGTTTTCCCCACCGGCCCTTCATCAAGTTTTCACCTCCGGTTGTGCTGTTTAGGCTGCTGTTTAAGACGATGCTATAAAACGCCCCCGGTTTCAAAGGTTCTGCGAGTGGAAATGCTAAAGTTGTTCGACGGTCGTCGATCCATTTCGATTGGCCTCTTAGGCGCATTCCTCGAAAGAGGATATTCTTTTCTTGGGTCATGGGTTGACTGAATACGAACCGAATTTCTTGCGTATCAATCGAAACATTCATCGCCGACATTGCGGGCGTTGTTTCAATAACCTTAGGGGCCGGCAAGAGACGTTTTACCAGAGATGGCAATAGTGCCACGCAAAAAATTAGAATAAAAGCGCTGAGTAATAGACGTTCAATTTTTATTTTCGGCATTTTTTCTTCCGTGTTTGTCTGAATCAGTCTTTAAGGCAGCAGTGTAGAAAGCACTCTATCTGCTTTTTCTGCATCTTGGAGTAGATACTGCAAAACCATTCGGACCTCCTCAGGTGTGTGGTCAGACAAAAGTGTTTGCGCCAAGCCTTCCTCAACGCGATGCTTAAAAAAACCATCCAACTGCGTCGCACCTGTCCTCATGGTATTCTGCCCTTTGTCATAGTAGGACGCGCAAGCCACATCGGGATATTTAGGTGTTGTGTTTCCCGCTTTTTTCATGTTAAGTTCAGTAAACAATACCACAAAGCGTTGCGCGATTTTATCCCAAGAGTAGTTCTCAGCGATTTGTCTCGCTTTGGTTGATAGAGTTTCTCGCAGCTCTGGGTTGCCAAGGAGTGCGTTTATCTGTTCCGAGACAGTAGCAGTTGGAATCATAAACTTCCCTGTGGTCTCATCTCGCGTGAGCGGCACTGAGAGGGTAGCTGCTGTTAATTCTTCAGTGAGTGCTGTTGAGGTGAGGGCAAGTCCTGGCACGCCGCACGCAAATGTCTCAAGTACCATAGAGAACGGCGTACCGATAACCGTAGGAAAGATGATACACTCACAAGCACTATAAATCCACGGGAGCGCGACGGTATCCTCGGGTTGTTCAAGGTTGATATAAAAGACATTCCGGTGTTGTTGGTGACGATCTTGCGCGAGAACCGGATCAAGGACGATAAAAACAGTATCCCTGTGAAGGGCTGCCAACTTCGCTATCATGCCAACACTATTTTGGGGATGAAGACCATTCAATACTCCAACAAGTGGCGTGTCCAAGATGCTTTTTTCGCCGACAATTGAAGCCACTGCTTCTCTCGCTTGCTGAGGGTTTTGAGGAGAATATAGGTCTGTATCAACACCGTTAGGGATGATATCCAATCCTTCTCTTTGAGATGAATCGTACCGCAAATTGTCAGTTTGCGCGCACTCAAGCCACCCTAATTCGTCTGTTATCCAAGGTGTATCTGGGCAAACGCAGTCAAAGTTGCGCCCAAGAACCTGATGGCTTAGCAATTTGTTAATTGTGGCTTCGCGTAACCCTCTATCACTATAGATACGAGAAACTACAGGGATGGTATTGTGTCGAAAGTAGTTCAACTCTTCATAAGGATGGGGCGAAAGCGCGAGGATACCGTCACAGCTATCAACCACGAATCGATTGGCAGCATACCTTGGGGTATCAGTCGACTCAAAGATATCCGACGCGAACTGAATGCCGAGTGCCATCAGTTGCTCTCGCTGCTCCTTAGTAGTGTCGTCATTATCAATTTCCACGAACACCTCGGCATATTTTGCAAGTGCTGTCAGCAAATTATAAATGCCGACGTTTGTGGTGGGACTCAAGAATCCCCTATACTTCATGAAGCCGTAAGGGACAAATATCCGTAATTTTCCTTGGGCTGTTGATCTTAAATTCTGTTCGGGTTCAAACAGAAATGTTTCTATATCACTGCTTAACTCTTTCAAGGTTTCAAGAATCTGACCTTCTGAATACTTGTGCCCAAGTTTTTTGAGGATACCGGCGTTATCGTACGTACTGCACAACGCCAGAATATCGGCGGTGATGTCATCAATTTGAAGCACATCCCCTGTCTGGAGATTCGCAACGTACCAGACCCCATCTTTTTCAAAGGTGTGTATTTGTTGAAGTGTCCTTGGAAATCTAATCATCTAATATTCTCAATCTTCCTTGTAGCACAAACTGTATGAAGACTAATAAAATACTTCAATAATTAACGGGCAATGAATTGCCCTACTACAAACGAGCGAGTTCGTAGTAGGGCGATTTATCGCACGTTCAAAAATTAACGAATTAAATTTTTAAACTTCATTCAGTTTGTGCCGCGTTATCCGGCAAACTAACATTCTACGGTACAAAGACTTGTTATTGAACTCACGCTATATTACGCCAATGCGTTAAGGAAATTTTGAACCCTCTCAACAGTTTTGGCAGCTTCGGAAGCATCATCGAATATGTGCGTTAAGACCGCCTCAACCTGCCTCGGTGTATGTTGTTTCAACAAGATTAGTGCCAGCCCTTCTTCCATGGTTTGAACATATCCGCTTTTTTGCTGAAGGGGTGACTCCAGAAAAGAGGTCAAATTGAGAAGCAGAGCGCGGTTTTCAATTTGGTGCTGAAAAGCGTCAAAATGCGGGACAAAGGCGACAGAGAGATCGGGTGGGGTTCTTTGATTGTGCCTGATTTGATTCAATTCTTGAAAGAGTTCAACGAGTCTCTCCGCATTCTTATCCCACGTAAAAGTCACCGCACGACCGCGTGCTTGCTGTCCAAGTTCGCGCCGGACACCATCATCGAGGAGCGAAACAATACCTTTAGAGAGTTCAGTAGGCGAAACATAAGCAGCAAAACCTGCCATGTCTACTGGAAACTCTTCTGCAGGCACGATAACCCCAGCGTCGCCAACCACATCAGGTAGGCCATCAAATCTTGGCACAACAGGCGGCACACCGCATGCCATCGCTTCCAAGAGTGTTAGTCCAAATGTCTCCTCTGCTGCCATTGAGGGAAAACAGTAGATATCAAAGGCGTTGTAGAGGGTCGGCAGCTGCTTTCGAGGTAAAAAACCGACATAGATTAAGTTATCGGGTAATTTCTCATAAGTGGGACGGAGTAAAAATTTCCCGCCTACTAAGAAAAGGAGCTCGGGATGCATTTCAGCGAGTTGAATGAAGATGTGCGCGCCTTTCTCGGGCTGAAAACGCGAGAGAAATCCGACGGTTAGTTTTTCTTCAATCCGACTGTCTTGCACAATCTCAGCGATAGCCGCTTTCGCCTCGGACTTATCAAGAGGTTTAAAGGTCTTTGAATCCACACCGTTTGGATTTGTGTGAAAATGGTGCGTATCACCCACAAATTTCGAGTAGAATTTGGCAACAGAATCGGACGGTGATGTAAAGGCATCATAAGGACGCATTAAAGCATGGTGTAACAAGGTAGTGTTAATCGCTTGACCGGCATGTCCTCTGGGGGCATGATTCTGAACGACTATTGGCAAATTGACTTCTCGGAAGAACGGAAAGAGTTCGTAGCTGCCGTAACTTTGATAAGCCAAGATACCGTTCACTCCAAATTGGCTTAATTTTTGGTTAAATCTCCTTGGCGATTCCTTCAGTTCCGCTACAGATAACTTTACTGTGTAGATACCTCGTGTGATTTTCTCCTCAGTTTCCCCAGACAGATAGATATCAGCAAATTTCGAGAGACTCTGAGCCGTATGATATAGAGCAACGTTCGTTCCGGCCGAAATAGATTCCGGGTCTGAAAACCACTCATCCTTACCTTGAGGCACGTAAATCTTTAACCGATCGCTTCTGGAATCTGGTAGAGGAACCCATGAAGGAGAATAAAAAATTAGACCGGTGTCTTGAAAATCTCCCAATAATTCAAGGGTTTCAAGCACCAATTCCCTCGGATAGATTTGGCTCAGGTACACAATTAATTTCTCGGTTTCCAGCGTTGTGGACAATTCCACAGCGTCCCAGGCAATCTGATTGACTTCAACCAGTCTGAATACATCCAGATCGGCAATGTACAGACTATCGTCGTGCTTAAATTTATGGAGATGGTGTATCTGGGTTGGAAACCTCAACATGGTATCCCTCACTCTATTTTTTTTTAAAGTGCTTTAATCGCCCCCATGTCGTCGCGAGTTTTACCCGAGGCGTTACAGATAATGCTCTCTTATCTGGGATATCGTCGCCAGTAATGATGACATCATCAAAGCGTGCTGTATAATTCGCTAGTCCTAAGCCAATACTGCCTGTTAGAAAGCCGCTGAGTTTACCTGCCTTTCCTACAATTGCAGTTTTTTGATTTTCATGTATCTCTAAAGTAAAGTCATCCCCGGTTTGCACAATCTGCCTACTGTTTATCCAGAAAGTGAAGGCTTCACCGTGAACCTTCAATTTCAGCGTAGACCAGTCGCCCATCTTTAAAAGCGGATGAGGTGAAAAGTACAAGAGCTCCGAGTATTTTCCGTGAAAATTGCCAGTGGTACGGCAGATTACGTTTGATTTTATACCGAAAGGCAGGTCACCAACCTCACAAAATACCAACTGGGGTCCTTTAATCCGGGCAGCAATCACAAGACTTCCAATCCCATGTTTTTCGAGTGGCTTAACATCAAATTCAATGGTGTAATCGTGCCACATTTCATCGCCCGTTGTGAGTAAACGTATGAAACTTTCAAGACTCATGGCATGAAGTTCGCTATCAACAATTTCCCAAGAACCCGAGGGTATATCATTCTGAAACATCTCTCGCCAATTATCCAAATCCCTGTCATCAAAAGTTTCCACAAATGTACCCGCTAAAGCGAAAGTAGGTGGAAGAAAAAGCATTAATACAACAATTACAAATTTCATCAGGTGCCTCCTGTGGTTTTGGGAATATGTCCAGAACAATACACTTTCTTGTTCGGTCTGTATTTATGGAGCATATAGATTCTTTCAACATGGATATTCCTAAATCCCTTTCTCTAAAACCATTTCAAACTTGCCCACATTGTCGCGAGTTGTCCTTCAGGTGATACTGACAATCCACCCTTATTTGGGATACTCTTGCCGGTGATGATAATGTTATCAAAGTCTGCTGTATAATTCGTAAGTCCGATACCAGCACCTCCTATAAGAAGGCTAGGGAATTCTGGATCAATTCTCTGAACTACCTGAAGTTCTGGAATTTCTAAGGGACCCAAAATTTGCTTCCCATTAATCCAGAAGATAAGAGTATTTCCTTGAACCTGCAATTTCAAAGTGGACCATTTATTGAGTCTTAAAAACGGGCTGAGTTTGGCACCAAGCGACAAAGTTTTATCATTATGCAAATTACCTCCGAAACAGATCGCTCTGGATTTAGGTTCAAGAACCGGCATATCTCCAATCACACACACTATTGCCGAGGTCCCCCTGATTCTCGCTGCAATTGCAATATTTCCAGGACCATGTTTTTTTTGGGGCTTGACCTCAACGGCAATCTCGTAATCTCGCCATGTTTTATCACCCACGCTCAGTAAACGCGTGTTCCCTCCATGGCTTATTCCCTGAAGTTTGCCGTCAACAATCTCCCATGAACCGGGAGCCCCGTCTTGCAGGATAATTTCTCGCCACTCCTTCAGATTAGTGTCCTCAAAGGTCTCCAGAAATTGTCCTGCCAAGGCAAGAAAACTGAGGAAAAACAGAAAACTACCAATAATTATTGATTTCATCATGAGGCTCCTTTAAGGTAAGTTAGTATAACCTAAGCTGCCACGCTTTTATAAACATTAGCACTCCGTTCGAGTGCGGAGAATTATTTTTTTCTTGAAAACCGTACGTTCATAAGTTAATGGCTTGTTGGATAGCAAATTGGATTAATCATCTTCCTTCAAAAACCAATTGCTCTAAAACCTTTTCAACCTTCCCCACGTTGTTGTAAGTTTCGCTTGAGGTTGGACAAATAACCCGTTTTTGTGGGTGATAGTTATATTATCGAATCTTGCCGTATAACCCGCGATCCCCAAACCGCCTTTGCCTATAAGCAATCCTGGCAAATCAACCATGGATTCCAAAACTGGCTTACCGTTAATCCAAAAACTCAAGTTATTGGTATGAATGCCCAACTTCAACGTAGACCATTTATTTAATTTCAAAAGCGGATGAACTTTAGATTTGAAAATTCTACTTTTCTTTCCCTCGTGAAAATTGCCGCCCCAACAACTCACCAATGACTCAGGTTCAGGTGGAGGTACGCCATCTTCTTCCACAATTGTGGGAGTGTCGCCAACGAAACACCAGATTGCTGATGTTCCCTTAACCCGCGCGGCAATCGCTATATTTCCGGGTCCATGTTTTTTCAGCGGCTTAACATCAATTTCAATGTCGTAATCTTGCCATATTTCATTACCTATTATGAGCAAGCGTGTTATAGCCATGGGAGCGATTCCCTGAAGTTCTCCATTAATAATTTCCCATGAAACCGCTCCAATATCAAGATTAAGCCAAATGAGTTCTTGCCACTCCTCTAAATTAGTGTTCTCAAAGGTCTCCAAAAATTGCCCTGCTAAGGCAGAGAAACTAAAGAAAAACAAGGAACTAACGATAATTATTAATTTCACTGTAATGCTCCTGTGTATAAATTACTGCGCAGCATTCGTTTTTTTGCGATTGCCAATAATTGAGTCATTTTGTCTATTGTTCCATCCAGTTTCAAATTGAAGGTAATCTCGGTTCGCAGCAAGGCAATCTATTCCTTGTTACTGACATGTGATAAATCGCACGTCCAAAAGTCAATAACTGGCAATGAATTGCCCTACTACAAACTGAGTTTACTCTTAAATTTTAAACTTGATGCAATACTATATTGCGTGGATAGTTATGATCCTAACAATATTTCCATTTTCATCTCTGACAGCCTCGCTGCTCAACTGGCTCAGTGCAAGGGCCCCTATGAAGCCCCCAATTGCAGCAGCGTTTTTGATACCTACACTTCCGGTCTCGGAGTGAATGAAGTCAGCAATCGTCTTTTTGCCAACTTCTTTGATCCGGTTACGTTTTGGTCCTTTCATTTTACTTATCTCCTTATGTTAAATTAGATTGCGACGATTACCTCAGTACCTACCCAAGTCCCATTGTCAAAATGAGCATTGGTATTGGATTGGCTCAATGTGAGGGCACCAGCGAATGCCCCAATTGTAGCAGCGTTCTTGACACCGACGCTTCCGGTTTCGGAACGGATGAAGTCAGCAACTGTCTTTTTTCCGACTTCCTTAATTCGGGTGATTTCAAGTTCCTTCACGAGTTTTCCTCCTTTATATCGAATTTTCAAATTTGACAGATCCCCACGCAAGGCACCGTAAATGTCTCACTGATGTGCGTGTTAAGGCTTCATAATTCATCACTGTCGAGTCATGCCTCCCGTGGGTTCGTTAATCGTAAACCGTATTTGACTTATACGGAGGCGTTTCGACAGTGGAACTCTCCACCACAATAAACAACTTGAGAAGGGCTGTCCATCCACACAAAAACATCAGAACGGTGATAACCTGTGAGTGTTATCAAAGCCCTATGTGGAAAACTGTACACCTAATATATCACAAAGGTAATAGAGCAAGTTTCGTGCCAATTCTTTTATTGAGATGCAATATTCGTGTTAAAACTGTTGAAATCGCGCGAATATTTCTTCGCTATGATGTGCTTAAAACACAGGTATAGCCACGGTTTATCAAAGGGGCTGAGGTACTTACCTTTTCAAAAAACTGTGTGTTGAAAAAGTTTGTTCTCTTCCTCAAAACTGAATTTACCCCTATTTTAAACTACGGCATTTTGACGCACTACGGCATTTTGCCATACCTAAACTACGGCATTTTGCCGTAGTAAACACAAACATAGTAATTTTAAGTTGGTACTACGCTGGGCGCAAAACCCTAAAAACCTTTCAAATTTCCCCATGTTGTCGCAAGTTTCGCCTCGGGTACTACCGATAATCTACCTTTGTCAGGGATACTATCGCCAATAATTGTAATATTATCGAATCTTGCCGTATAATTTGCCAGACCAAAGCCCACGCCCCCTGCTAAACGAGGCAACGACGGAGACTCTAAGACTTTTCTTCCATTAATCGAAAAAATCATGTTAGCCTGATATTTATCAAATCTCCCAAGGAGTAAGTAATCATCAATAGATCGTAGGTAT
>JAPPII010000078.1 GCA_028820845.1 Candidatus Poribacteria bacterium | reverse complement strand
AGCGACGACTGAGAATATATCAACTCATTTTCTAATTTTGCGTAAGTCCTATTTAAACAAAGGTTCCCTTGAATTCCGATCTGTCCGGTACTGTTTCTCCGCATCTCTCACCACCTGACCGGTGAGACTGTTCTTCAGCTCCATTGTCACAACTGGCAACCCGTTGAGGAACAAGACCATATCCAGAGACTTCTCGTTCTGCTGTGCGTAATGCAGTTGTCGAATGAGGGAGAATCGGTTCTGGGCGTAGAGGCGTTGGTGGTCGGGGTTCATGCCACTTGCGGGTTGGAAGTAAGTCAGGTTAAAATCACAACCCCTATCTTTAACACCCTTCCGCAACACGTCCAGTACGCCACGACTCGCAATCTGTTTACTCACACGGTCGAGGAGTTTTAGGGGTGTGTCCGGACCGTACTGGCGTTCCAGTTTCTGATATGTCTTGGGTTGTGTGTCCCGAATAAACTGCAGCGTCTCATCAGGGACGAGGCAGCGGGATCTATCGTAGTCTGTAGATTGTAACGACCGGTAGCCCGACTGATTTAGGTGTGCTTCGATGTGATCTTCAAAATCTGTTTCTGTATACGTCGGCACGGTCTACACCTCGTCAAATAGATAAGGGTTGTTCTTGGAGCATAGAGGGGGCACGTAACTCCGAATCGTCACATCATCAATCATTTCAAAGAGAGTTTAAGAAAAATGGGTATCTATTTCATCTAAACTTTGCGCGGTCATCGTTTGCTCTAAGAGTGTGTCGAGGTGTGTTAGGTTGTCAATATTGCGGATTTGACGTGAAAGCGTTTCAGGCACATGCTGAAATTGGAGCTGCAGGAGTTTGAGGACGGCATCCTGTTTACCTTCTGCTTTGCCTTGTTGTATACCTTCTGCTTTGCCTTGTTGTATACCTTCTGCTTTGCCTTGTTGTATACCCTCTGCTTTGCCTTGTTGTATACCCTCTGCTTTGCCTTGTTCTCTGAGAAAATCAGCCGTTGTCTGTGCCATTGTCTCTAACTCCTTAGGGTCTTGAATGTGTTGTCTGATAATATCTACTAAAGCATCGCGCTCCTCAAGAGAACGCCGGTGGAATATCAACTGCACAAAATACCGGAGTGCCTCTGCAACTTGGGGTGCAAAACCTTCATCTACTGACACTATATGCGATACAGCAGCTGCTAAGGCTTCGCGTATCTCTTCTGTTTGCTCTGCATGCTCCTTTTGAAGCACACGGAACAACCAACCCAGCGGATGTCCGAACTGCGTCAGCACCTCTGCTTCAGTCTCCTTCACCGCTAAAAACAGCGTGTCAAAACTTGGGACGAAACGCTCCAAGATTTCAGGAATATCCATGATCGCCGTCAGGGACACCGGTACTGTCCACCGACGGTCCCCGGTATAAAGCAGGATTGGTAGGATCGGTTGTAAACGTCTTTCACTTTCAGGCAACTTCTCCCTTTCCCATTCCCGCCGTTGCGACTCCCAGATTTGCACCATGTAAGACAATAGCCGAAACCCCATCGTTTTATCCACGGTAGATTGATGTTCAATGAGGATATAGATGAGCAGCGCATCAGTATCTATGGCATCTGTGTCTTCTTGAAACGGAACACTCAATAGGATATCTGACTCGCGTTCTTGCAGTGCTTTAGAGATGAAACTTCTTTTTTGGTATGTGATTCGACTGAAGTCGAGAAACACCTCAATGTCCGGTGCAATAATTTGGACTAATCCCCTCACATATTCCCTGTCTTGCAGCAAGCGTCTGAGGCTCCGGTCAGGGAAGTGTTCTATCTGCGTATCTTGTGTCGCGTTCATAAATGCCTATGCTTTCAAGAGTTGAAAAAACGTTTTGCAAAGTATAGCATAGAAATATCGAAAAAATCAACGCGATATGTATCTCGCGCCGAATCAGAAAAGAAAAAATAGGGTCTACACCTCGTTACGGACATCTATCTTGCCGGTCACTGCTTCGGAGATGAGGGATTGACGGTATTCCTTGAGGAGTTCAATCTTTCGCTGCTCTGCGGTTATCAGTTCGTCAATTTGTTGGGTTTTTTGGTCGAGAAAATTGGCGATTTGGGTTTGTTCTTCTTCCACGATTAAAGGAATATATTGGCTTTCTGCAGATTCACGATTCAAACCTGGAAGTACACTATTGCGAAATCTTTCCAGTTTAAGGGCTTGAAGGATGTAGTATAGCCAACGGAGGTTTACATGAGAAGTACGTCTGTCAATATAGTATGCTGTATCAATAACGAAGCAGGAAACATCAGAATATTGTATTTTACCCAGAGATCCTTTACGTCCAACGATAATTGCGGGTGATAAGGTGTTTGCTGAAGAATGAGTGTCGATAATGCCATTAGACCCATATACAGGCACGACACCGTTGTCCCTATTTTCGGAAATTAAAGTATCACCGTAAACTAAACGCGCTGCGTACTTCAACATAACCGGAGTCCAATGTGCTGGCATCTCTCCAATCCACTCCACGCCCGAGGGTTTCATCTCCACATTCGGGCCAAGTCCTTTTGTCACTGCCTGATTTATGAGTGCGGTGCGTTGTTCCAGCAGTAGTTCTATCTGTCGTTCTTTGATGCGGATGAGCTCGTCAATCTGTTTGGTTTTGTGGTCGAGGAAGTTAGCGATTTGGGTTTGTTCTGACAAGGACGGATAGAAAACAGTAACATCCTTGAAATCCTCAAATCGTAGTTCCCACTGGCCTATTCTCACCCCATAGGATAATCTGTTAAACTCCTGAATGTAAGGCTGAGACCTAAGCAAATAATGGAAATACTTCCCATGAAAATGTCTCTTAGGATTACAGACGGTATAAGCCGGGCTGACAATTCCTCTATATTCCGAGACTCCTAAAGAACCTTGCCAACATTTCATTTTGTTAAATACGAAATCCCCGGGTTCAACGAGTTTATAGTTTGATGTGTCCGCTGATACCCTGTTGTAATTATCGTCTCTGCTGTCTCGCTTAATGACCCCGTAATCTCTGTAAACAGACAAATTGATTTCCCCAGATGTTTGCTTTATGTGCTTCAATTCAAAGAGATTGGCACACCGCACTGTATCCCAATGCTTTGGTATACTTCCAATAAATTCAACTCCACTCTCTTTATATTCAGGATAACGTCTGAATCGCGGATTTTCTCGGATTACACGGATTTCGCGGATTTTGTTATCGGCCATGTCAAGTTCTCTTTCACGAAGGTAGTGTTCTGTCACATCTAAACTGAGAGTCAGTTTGTAGTAGGGCAATTCATTGCCCGTTCCTGACGTGCGATAAATCGCACTACTACGAGCCGAGGTTTCCCCATCATTTGAAGGTTGACAGAACAGTAGTTTCAATTATGAGTTGCAGCGGTGCGTTGTGATAGAATCAGGCTCTTATATTTTACTAAAGTTTGGACAATTCTTGACATAGCACTCCGCTGGAGTGCAGCTATGGTTTCCATCTCCGATTGCTATAGACATATCACGCCGAAATCAACGGTATGAATGCGAATCAACGGTATGAGGTCTCCCGTATGGGCTTCCCCGGATGGCATTCCCCGGGCGTGAAGAAAAACATTTAGACTGTGGTCTAAAAAACCGATGGCATTACAGTTTGGACAATTTTAACGATACACATCTCGCCCCGCTGGGGCTTATACCTTGGAGGCAAGACGTTTCTATACACATTTCGCCCCGCTGGGGCTGCTCATATTCGCGCCTGAAACTCTTTCTGCAACCTACGCTTCTGAGAAAACTCGCTAAAAAACGCCAAGATATTGGAAAATACAACCTGAAACAAAAACAAATTGTCCAAACCATAGCAAAATTACTTGCCCAGAAAAAATTACATACAAGGTTGCGTTCCAATTGCTCGCTGAACGCTAAGACCTAAACCCCATCGTTAGTTTTTCAAGTCGCGGATGGAATACGGCATATAATTTTTCAAGGGTATCAGCCAACCATTCGTGTTGATTATGCCAATCTTTCTTATCGGTAGGATCTGCATCTCGATTTCTGAAAGCCACGCGTTTCTCAGATTTTGCCCTTGCCCACCATTCCAATTTGTCACCAAAGTCTCTCTCAATTTCTTCTTCCTGCACCCTTAACGAGTAGAAGTGACCTATCGCATTTGCACCCCTCATGACCAACGCAGCACTGATTTCCTTACGCTTAATAGTCTGCCTTGCTCTTAACGAGAAACCTTTTATGCCAATCTGCAAATCTCGGTAATGAGAGGCATTAACCGTTGGGGGTTGTAACCAACTGTCTCGCCGGTCTAAATGTTCGGATAGCCTTTTCCAGTATTTAATATTCTGTAATTGTCTTTCGGTAAAATTTTCCTTTTCAGTAAAATTTTTCTCTGTAACTTGTTTAGATACCGTTTTACCTGAAGTCCCTAATGCGCGGTGTGCCCCTGTATCGGACATTATGTTTGTCGGAGGTAGATTAATAGGAGCCTCCGCTCCAAAAGATGTGAAAATTGAACTCAGAATATGGAAAGGTGGCATAGATCCATTGTTTACAATGTCTGAAAGAAACCTCGGATCAATGTCTGCATGTTCCGATACGCTCAGAATCCCACCTTGTGCTTCTATGACATTTTTTATTCCCTTTAAAAAAAATGCTTTGTCGCCATCATCTAAATATTCTTCAAGAGAAACTTCAAGATAGCCGATAACATCTTCTGGATCAGAAAGGCGTTCCATTAAAACTTCATGCCATGTTCTAAAGCGTTCCATCATTCTCCCGTTCCAGTGCTCCCATGCAATCACGGACAAGATTTTAGCGATGATGTCTGATTTTTGGGACCCGTCCACTGTAAGTTTGCGGACATAGAAGCACAGGCTAACAGCCTATGCTACACTTATGAAATCCGTCTATCATACGCACCATGCTTTCCAATCCAATCCAGCCTTTATCTCTTTGAGTGCTTCCTCGCGTAGATAATCAAGTTTTCCCGCTTTTATATCCGCTTCAAGTTGTCTATCCCATGCTTCCTCACGCGCCTCTAAAGCCTCACGGAGTTTAGCGGTAAGAGTTCTCAAAAGTTCGGTCTTGGTCTTCGCTTCACACACTACTTCTGGAATATCTGGAATCCATCCGCGCCATCCAGCAGATTTTTTTGTCACGTGATAGCACCCACTACCTAAAGGTAGGGGCTTCGGTTTCATAGCGACTGCGGTT
>JAPPII010000077.1 GCA_028820845.1 Candidatus Poribacteria bacterium | reverse complement strand
AGCAAGGTATTGAGCAAGGTATTGAGCAAGGTATTGAGCAAGGTATTGAGCAAGGTATTGAGCAAGGTGCCCGGGAAAGCATCATTGAAGGTATTCTTGAATCATTGGAACTTCGATTTTCCGTCAGCGACACACAGAAATTGAAGCCGATGCTTGAGAACGTTAAAACACTACAACGACTCAAAAAGCTTCGCCGGGAGGCACTGCAAGCACAGAGCCTTGAGATATTTAGGCAAGTACTGCTTGAAGACGAAAATAGAACCCGATAGAGGGAAACACCACGCAATTTGAGAAGTGAATTGACCTCAGAACCTCATAGAGAACCCACCCCACAAAACAGTCGAAATGTTCAGCAAAGCCAAGTTTCGCGCTTCAATAGCGCGAAACTTGGTGCCTCCTGGCGAGCGATCTTGCTCGGAACCGTCCTCATCGTTCCGAACATGTACTGGATTCTGGATTCGGTCGGGCAAGGCTATCCAACGACGATCTCCCTCTACTTTAACGTTATCTTCTGCGTCTTTGCCATCACGGGTGTGAATCTTTTCATAGTTCGCGTTGCACCGAGGATTGCAATGGGACAAGGCGAGTTGCTGACGGTTTATGTTATGTTGGCGATTGCGTCCTCACTGGCGGGACACGATGTGCTCCGCGTCCTAATCCCGATGATCCCCTACGCATTCTGGTACGCAACACCAGAGAACGACTGGGCAGACCTGTTTCATCGGTATATCCCGGATTGGATGGCAGTCAAAGACCCAACGTTTCTGACGGAGTATTATCGTGGCGAGACCACCTTTTACCAATGGGAGACCGTGCAAGGATGGTTGACGACAACGGGCGTCTGGGGCGGTTTCCTCTGCGCGATGGTGTTCCTGATGGTCTGTATCAATACACTCGTTCGGAAGCAGTGGACGGAGCATGAGAAACTCAGCTACCCTATTATCCAGTTACCCCTCGAATTGACGAGCATCGGAAGTCGGTCCAATTTGCTCACAAATAAGATGATGTGGCTCGGTTTCGGGATTGCTGGTGCGATTGATATACTCAATGGACTCCATCATCTCTACCCAACCGTGCCGAGTCTCGGCGGTAGGCTCTACGATTTACGTCCCTTTTTCACACAGAAACCGTGGAGCGCAATCGGTTGGACACCGATAGCCGTTTTTCCCTTCGCTGTAGGGATGGCTTTCTTTATTCCGCTCGACCTGTCGTTTTCTTGTTGGTTTTTCTATCTCTTCTGGAAGGTAGAACGTGTTTTTGGAGATGCTTTGGGGGTGCGTGGTATGCCGAACTTTCCGTTCACCGATGAGCAGTCCTTCGGGGCATATCTCGGTCTGTTTGTTATCGCAATTATAGCGACACGAAAACACCTCGCACAGGTCGGGCGGAAGTTATTTCGGAATGATCGGAGTGTTGACGACTCAGACGAACCGATGTCTTATCGTGTAACAGTGTTGGGACTTATTGCCAGTCTTGCCTTCATCGTAGGTTTCTGCAAAACCGGCGGGATGTCTATCTGGGTGGTGCTGGTATTTTTCGGCATCTATTACGCAATCTCCACAGCAGTGACCCGTATGCGTGCAGAACTCGGTTCGCCTGTCCACGATTTACACTTCATCGGACCCGATGAGATGATGCCCCGCATTTTTGGCACACGGCTTCTCGGTCCACACAACTTGACGATAATGGCGTATCTGTTCTTCTTCAACCGTGCCTATCGCGGACACCCAATGCCACATATCTTGGAAGGGTTTAAATTAGCCGAACGGACTGGAATTTCTAATCGACGGTTGCTATTTGCGATGTGTATTGCGATTGTTATCGGGACGTTCGCTTCGTTCTGGGCGTTCTATCATATCTCTTACATTGAAGGAGCGCGCGATTGGTTTGCCGGGAGACCCTTCAACCGACTCCAGAGTTGGTTGACATCACCGAGAAATCCAGATGTACCCGCAATTGTCGCCATGTGTATCGGTTTCCTCATCACCGGTTTCCTGATGATAATGCGGATGCGGCTTTTTTGGTGGCCCTTTCATCCGGCAGGATTCGCTATTTCCAGCAGTTGGTCTATGAACGTGTTCTGGTTTTCGATACTGGTGAGTTCGGT
Organism: Candidatus Poribacteria bacterium; assembly: GCA_028820845.1. Taxonomy (NCBI): domain Bacteria; phylum Candidatus Poribacteria; species Candidatus Poribacteria bacterium. The sequence goes on along the minus strand of JAPPII010000077.1, from coordinate 20,085 downwards.
GATTAAATGGATTATCCTTCGGCACGGTGGGGTGAGCGCACATCGAAAACTCATTCCGTTCTTCCTCGGTCTCATCTTGGGTGAATTCATCATCGGTAGTATATGGAGTATTATTGGAATAACGACGAACCAACCGATGTACCGGTTCCTATTTTAAACTATAATTTATCACGCTTTCGGCTTCGACAGCGGTTGAATATAGTGAAGCTGCCTTGCAACTTCTGTGAAACCCATATTGGGATAAAAATGGGTGCCTATAGGATTCTGGTCCAACGTTTCAATACGAGCGTAAAGCATCCCTTCCGCCTGCAAATATCCTAACGCTTTTTCAATCAGCTGCCGACCGATACCACGGCGTTGAAACTTCGGTAGCACAGCAAGATTTGGGATACCACCAATCCGGGTTTCGTGGTTAATGCGGGTTGTGATATAACCCGCAATCTCGGCATCGACCTCTGCCACAAAAACACCATCTGGGTTTGCTGCCGCGTCGTCATTGATATGGGACATTTTACGTTCTTTCCAGTCCATATCACCGATACGTCCGAATCGGTCTTCAATATTTTTATCTATAGACACTTTTTCAAAACAGATAGCCGTAATCTGTCGAAGTGTTTGCAGATCATTGGGTTTATACTTTCGGATCATCTTTTTATTTTTTTTGATTTGTTTAAGATAACGCACTTCCACGCAGAGATATATTATACCTGATCAAGAAAAAAGGCAAGTTTTTGACACTAAATCCTCAAAAATATAAATCGCTAATACATTTTAACTTGACACCCGTTAGCAAATGTAGTATAATATATCATAAGACTTTTCAAAGAGGCGAATGGTGAATATTGTATCAATCTATAAAACGCTGGCGAGGAAACCGACACAAACGTTTTCAACTGACTACAGAAGTTGCTTACTGAATATCAACCGCTGACTGCTGACTGCTAATTCAAAAATGTTACACTTTTGGCAAAATTGCGTTTTTTTCAAACAAAAGAAAATCGGAAATTAAACGTCAACAAACCCTTACGGTGACTGGGTTCTCTAACGTTATAGGCAACACACCCAATGGTACACGGGTGTAACATTTAGTGTAACATTTTTAGGGTGTACCGCCTAAAAAATATACCATTAAGTTAATATTATATTTCACAATAATATCATCTTGTAAATACATAAATCCTGATGCTGACAATCCGCTGCCAAAATATTTATACACCCGATTTAGAAGGTGCTCTTGCAAGATATACCAACATCTGCTATAATTGTGAGCAGAATATTTTGAGGAGGAACATTGCGTGATTCGTGAAGCAATTCAGAAGGTTATGGCAGGCGATGCCTTAACCGAAGCAGAGATGGTCGAGACGATGAACGAGATTATGGAAGGTGAGACGACAGATGCACAGATCGCCTGTTTTCTGACTGCGCTTCGGCTCAAAGGCGAGACGATAGAGGAACTTACAGGTGCGACGCGCGCCATGCGCGCCAAAGCCACACCCGTTCCCACACGTCATACGCCTGATTTACAAGCCACGCCGAAAGTGCCACGGCTTGTTGATACATGTAGTACAGGTGGTACGGGTTTGAACCATTTCAACATCTCAACAACCTCCGCTATCGTTACTGCGGGTGCGGGTGTTCCGGTTGCGAAGCACGGCAACCGTGGCGTAACGCGGCAGAGTGGGAGTGCGAATGTGCTAATGGCACTCGGCGTGAACATTGAAATCGGTCCCGAACACGTCGGGCGGTGTATCGACGAGGTCGGTGTCGGTTTCTTATTCGCACCTATACTCCACGGTGCGATGAAATACGCCATCGGACCGCGACGGGAGATCGGGATTCGTACGATTTTCAATGCCATAGCACCCCTGACCAATCCAGCGAGACCACAGGCACAGGTGATTGGGGTCTATGCACCAGAACTCACTGAAGCACATGCGAATGCCCTAAACAATCTCGGATGTCAGCACGCCTTTATCGTCCGTGGCGATGACGGTTTGGACGACATAACGACGACAACGACCTCGCGTGTCTCGGAACTCCGAAACGGGACTGTCAAAACCTATACCCTTGATCCGACAACGCTCGGAATTCCGATAGCCGAACCTGAGGCACTCTTGGGCGGCGCACCCGAGGAGAACGCTGAAATTATAGTTAATATGCTAAAGGGCGAAAAAGGACCCAAACGCGATATTGTCGTGCTAAACGCCGGTGCAGCGATTGTGGCGAGTGGGAAGGTGGATAGCCTTGAGGCAGGGATTGAACTGGCAGCGGAAGCCATTGACTCTGGTGCGGCGCTCGCGAAGTTGGAAGGTCTCAAGAAGGTCTCAAACAATTAATCTTTCATAGAAATAGGTCTTTGGGGAACAGCAGGATTGATACTCGACACGATCATCGCGCATAAACAGAAAGAGTTAGCAGCCGAACAGATAGAGGTGCCGCTTGCGTCATTGGAGAGGGAGGTTATAAATCTTCCGCCGACGCGAGATTTCAGCGGTGCTATCGCTGGCAGTGATAATGTCAGACTGATCGCTGAGGTGAAGAAGAAATCACCGAGTAAGGGCATTATCCGCGAGGATTTCCATCCGGTATCCATCGCTGAGACCTACGTCGAAAACGGTGCCGCTGCGATTTCTGTGCTAACAGACAAACATTTTTTCGCAGGTGAACTCGACTATCTCCGCGCAATACGGGGAGTCGTTGATGTCCCACTCCTCCGAAAAGATTTCACTATTGATCCGTATCACATCTACCAAGCGCGGGTGGCTGGAGCAGATGCAATCTTATTGATTGTTGCGGCGTTGACACCAGCACAGTTACGGACATTCATGGATATTGCCGATTCGCTATCGTTGGCATCTCTGGTCGAGGTACATACGCAAGCGGAATTAGCAATTGCACTGGACGTGGACGCGCAAATTATCGGAATAAATAACCGAGATTTGCGGACATTTCATACGGACATTGCCACAACATTCCGTTTACGGGAGGCTATTCCGGCGGATAAGATTGTGGTGAGTGAGAGTGGAATTTACACCCGTGAAGATGTTGAGAAGCTCCAGGAAGCCGGTGTTCATGCAATGCTTGTGGGTGAGTCGTTGATGCGGAGTTCTGATATTGGAGAGCAGGTGCGACGTCTTTTAAACTATTAAATCTGGTCACCGTTCCACTACGCTTCACAAATCAACGGTATGAATGCCGTATGGCATTCCCCGGGTTTTCGGTTAATTCAATACCTCATCTGGGCAGTTGGCATTTTTCTTCTATAGTAAAACCTAAAAATAAAGAGACATTCACCCCGCCCCTGGTAGGGTTTTTGCCTGGGTGTTTCTTCAAGGTTTCTAACCTCGCCGGTGCGGAGTGTCTAATTAATTCTAAACATTACTATAAATACTGTCAGGGAGTGCTACATGGAAGTGATGGTAATACCGTGCCGTTTCAGGAGTGCAGTGGTCACGCCGTCACCGGACGTGAGGGTTCCCGAAAAAGTGCCGTCGTAAATATTACCGCAACCACAGGACGGACTTCTCGCTTTGAGGATTACCTGTGTCGCGCCGTGCGTCTGAGCAACCGCTAAGGCGTGGCGTGCCCCTCGCAAATAGGCTTCTGTTACATCTACCCCGTCCGCAGTCATAACTTTTGCTTTGCCATCTAAGACATCATTGCCATCGCCGCCCACAATTTCCGCCGGTGGACGCGGGGTCGGTAAACCCCCGGATTCCTCTGGGCAGACGGGGATAAGCTGATGGGTTTTCTTGTGTTGTATAGCCGTTTCACTGTGGCTATGGCCCCCATCGTATCGGCAACGCACGCCTAAAAGACAAGCACTAATAATCACTTTCATCTGGCACGGTTTCCTGTAACGCCTCAAACTGCTGGGTGATTAAATCCGTTTCCCCCGCCTTTAGTTGTAGGTAGGTCTTTTCCAACTGACAAAGTATAGTACATAACAGCGAGGTCCGGCAGATTTCAACGTCCTTATTTCTCGCATCGGCAGCCGCTATCCTCACAGAGGTTGCCGTTTCACGCAATTCGGATGGAAAATCCGCTAAAACACTGTTGACGTTCACGCCGAAGCCCATGACGAAAAAAGGTTGACGCTGGTCGTCATAAGCGAGTTCTGTTAACACGCCTGCCACTTTTTTTTTCCCAATACGTACATCGTTAGGTGCCTTAATCCGCGCATCAAGTTCGTGTGTCCCACGAATTGCCCGCGCGATGGCAATTGCCCCAACGAGATTAGGCAATGCGACCTGATCGCGAAGCAGCCGATGTCTAAAGACAACGGATACAAGGAGGCACTTTCCCGATGGTGCATCCCATCTCCTACCGTATCTCCCACGTCCGGCGGTTTGGTGCTCGGCAATTATGACACTTCCCTCTGCTGCACCTGCTTTCCCACGCCCAATAGCGATGTCATTGGTAGAAGCGACTTGCGCGTGGTGCTCAATCTTGCATCCGATAAACGCAGTCTGGAGTGTACCCTTTGTGAGATTGATGTCCATGATGCTACTGGTTCAGATGCTTCTCAGCCTCAATCTTCCACTGTTCAGGTGGATTCAGATCGAGGAAACGTTGCCACTGCTCCCTTGCCATCCCGTACTTTTCCCTATATTCATACATCAATGCCAGATTATAATTCGCCGTTAGGTTGCGTGGTTCGAGTTGTATCACCCGTTCAAACTGTTCCGTCGCTGCACCGAGTAGATCCATGCTGAAGAGGTTGTTGGCGTAGTTAAGGAGCGTCGGGACATGCGTTTCATCCAAAGCGAGTGCCTGTTCTAACGCCTCCTTTGCCCTATTATAATCTAAGGCGTGGGCATAGTAGAGGTCACCAAGACGTTGGTACGTTTTTACAGCGATCTCATCATCTTCCTTCACGGGCTGTTCGATGCGCTTGGCTTCCGCTTCATAGTATTGAATCGCTTCTTTCCATGCTTGTTCCCATTCTGCGATCCGCCCGAGGTACAAATGGATACCCCGATAGTCTGGGGCATAAGCGCGCATGTTTTCAAAAACATTTTTCGCAAGCGCGTGTCGGTCGATTTCAAGATAAAGCACACCCAACTGATAGTTTGCTTCGCGATTTCTCGGCTGCAGTTCTGCGACTTGTTTGAAATCCTCTAAAATTTGGCTATAGCGATAAAGTGTATCACCAATCTGCTTGTAGCGGAGTGTGAGCATTCCACGGTAGAAGTAAGCGTCCGCATAATTGGGATTCAAAGCAATAGTGGCAGTGTACTCCTTGACAGCCATCTCAGCGTGTTTGTGATAGCCATCTCCCAATGTTTCGGCGTGCTGGTCGAGCAGACGCGCATAACTGTAGTGCCAATCGAAATTTTCAGGATTGTACTGATTCGCCAATCCGTAATGGTGGATGGCCTTTAGGGCGTAGCTTCCAAGCCCATCTTGCATGCCTTGATCGTCCCGTTTCTCAAAGATAACCGCAAGCAAATGATGCAGTTCAGGATGTGCGGGTTCAATTTCCAAGGCAGGTCGATAGACGCGGATAATGTTGTCTTCGTCATTGCGGGCGCGATAGATCGACCCAAGACGGAAAAATGGCTCCACTTCTGTCGCTGCAATGTTTGGCAAAGGACTTTGTAGGTGTCGCCCTATGGCGTTTTCGATTAAGGTTGTATCAAGCGCAATCGTTTTTTCATAATGCTCGATGGCTTTATCTATTTCGCCGTGCTGTTCAAGTAGAATTGCGGCGTGGTAGTGCGCCGCGACATCATGCGGGTTCAGCCGCACAGTTGCGAGAAATGCGGATAAGGCAGCATCGGGTTGTGCCAACGTAAGATAAGACACTGCCAGTAGATAGTGCGCCTCAGTCGTGTCAGGTGCGATTTCAATAATCTGCTGTAGCGCGTCAACCGCCTGTTGATGTGCATCACGTTCCCGATAGATGTGAACCATCTTAAAAAGCACATCCGGTCGCTGTGAATCCAACGCCAGCGTACGGTCATAAAAGGTAAGTGCAGCATCTGTATTGCCGTTAGCCTCGTAGCTTTGCCCTAACAAATAAACAGCCTCAATGTCCTCTGGAAACAGCAACAGATGTGTGTTTAGGGGTTCAATAGCATCCCCGTAGTTTCCGACATCGAAAGCATTTTGTCCTTGTGAGATAAATCTGTTCGCTAACCCTGGATCTACGATTAAAGCGCGTTTGAAGTAGACGACCGCTTCCTCTGTGTTGCCTTGCTGATGATAGAGTTCACCGAGTTTGAAGTACACATCGTTGAAGTTTCCCAAAGGGAGTTCCATTTCCAAATAACTTGCGTCCGCTTCGATGATTTGAATTGTCTTTTTGTAATGTTCAATAGCTTTTTCGGTATTCCCGGCATCGGTTTCAAGGCTACCCGCATAAAAATAGGAACGCGGATCGTCAGGAAGAACGAGCATCGCTTTCTCCAAAATAGGCATTGCTTCGTTGGCTGTCATCAATCCAGCGAAATAAGGTTCCAGCGGTTCAAAGAAACCATCCTTAATATGTGGCATCAAGGAGAGTGCCTCTTGGTAGTGTTGTAGTGCTGTTGCGGTGTCGCCCGCGGCGTAGAGTTTATCTCCAAGGGATAGATGCGCCTCTCCATGCATCGGCGCAATTTCAAGCGTGCGTTGATACAATTTGATAGCACCCTCCGTATTGCCCTTTTCGTCGAAAATAGCAGCGAGTTCGTAGACCGCCTCGGCTGAGTAAGGCGCGTGTTGTGCGCCTTTAGCGTATTCTGCCAAGGCATCGTCGAAGAACCCTTCAGTAGCGAGGACTTGTCCCAGCTTGAAGTAGGCGGGTGCGAATTTTTTCTTTCGTTGCCTAAGATTCTCAAACGTCTCTCTTGCGCGGTCTATATCGCCTTGTGCGAATCGAACTAAGCCGATGCCGTATTGTGGATATTCCCATTTTCGGTTTAACGTCCGCGCTGTGTCGAAAGCGTGAAGTGCCGCGGCGTAATTCTGCTGTTCCAAGTGAATCTCACCCATGCGATAGTGAGCGGGATAGTGGTTCGGGTTCAGACGGACGCAGATTTCAAATTCGGCAAGTGCCGACTCATTTTCTTTCTGCTGCTGGTAAATACCACCAAGATTGAAATGCGCCCAAAACAGATCCGGCGCAATTTCAAGGGCGTGTTTTAAGTAGGTAATCGCCGGATCAAGCGTTTCGCCTGTCTCCGTAGCGTGCAGTGCGTTTGTGTAGCCTAAACCATAGTAAAATGCTGCGTCGATTGTCGCAGAAGCCGGTTTCCGAGTTTCCTTTTCTGTCTCATACAGCGTCAGGAGCGGAGAAAGTCGTCCCTCCTTTTGCCATTTACTGATGAGGTCTCGATGTTTTTCTGCAGGTCGTCTCTTTTCTCGCAATACCTTTGCGAAATCTTTTTTCATATTCGCTTCCCACTTTTCGGCTGCGAGTGCTTGTGTTGCGAGTGTATTGCCCCATAAGCATGTAATTAAAACTATAAGTATCGTGGTCTTTTTTACTATTTTTTCCATCGTTTATTTCCTCGGTTCCTGATATTCTCAAAGATAGGGTTTCTTATGGTGTTAAGACATCAAAAGGTCTACTTTCGCACGTGTCGGCATAGAGGGTGTCGCGCCAACGACAGTCACCGCTGCTGCCCCCGCGGCATTTGCAAACGCAATCGCTGTATGTAAGGTTTCACCGCTTGCCAACGCGGTTGCGAGCGCGCCACAAAAAGCGTCACCTGCTCCCGTTGTATCTACAGCCTCAACAGCGTATGCAGGAACGCGTTCGGATATGGTGGCTGTTAGCATCAATGCGCCTCGTTCTCCAAGCGTTAGTACGACAGTGGATGTTTCTGTGTCCGTCATGCGAGCGCGGAGTACCGCTGCTGCGTTGCGTGCCTCTTCGTCGTTGCTTACCTGCATTTCCGATAGTAGTTCGGTTTCGGACTCGTTCGGCGTAAGGATATCAACATATCTCAACAGACTATCCGGCAATGGTTGTGCGGGTGCCGGGTTTAATATTACCGTTGTGTCGTGTGCTTTGGCGATCGCTGCGGCGTGTTCAGAGGCCGCAATCGGCGTCTCTAATTGCAGGAGAAGCACATCGGCATCTGCGATGACATCAGCGGCAGCGTCTATATCTGTTGTTGTCAGTGCCATGTTTGCCTGTGGCACGACGATGATGCTATTATCGCCATCGGGTTCAACCACAATCGTTGCAACCCCCGTCCCGGTATCGGTACACTTTCTGACAAACCTATTGTCAATACCTTCATTTTCAGTCGCAATGAGCAGCATCTCCCCGAAAGGATCCGCACCGACACTTCCGACGAGCGTGACCTCAGCACCCAGTCGTGCAGCAGCTGTTGCCTGATTAAATCCTTTTCCGCCCGTGAAAATATCAAAGGCATCGCCGATGAGCGTTTCCCCTTTTTTGGGTCGTTGTGTTGCGTGGCACACGAGATCGATATTCAGGCTCCCGACGACGGTAACTTTCGGTGCTCTGCTGTTCATCACAATTCATTCCTATCTTTCTAACGATTTAAGGGAATTATAGTTGACATATAATGCGGGTGTCAAGGGTTTTGTAGTAGTTTTGGCTTGCGAGTTGTGTTGGAAACTGCTATTATGCATGCAATCTACAATGTATAAATCTTGTACGCCGAAAAAGAGGTATACCCAATACTCGTATGAATTCTAAGTTGAAGTATGGGATCGGCTTTTTAATTTTTTTCGGAATCTGTTTTGTTTTTAAGTGGCGGGCAGAGCAGGTAAGCAGTGCGGAGACCCTTGTCTGGTACAGCGTCATCCCACCCTTACTTGCCGTTACGTTGGCAATTCTGACGACCCGACTGTTTCCGAGTCTCTGTATAGCCGTCGGTGCCGGAATTGTGCTGGCGTGGTATCAACAACACTTCACGCCAACCGGCTTTTTAACCGAAGTCATCTGGTTCGTCCGTGCGGTGAGCATCGGAAACGACGGGGTGGACCTCTTCAATTTCTGGGTCGTTCTGTTCGTTTGTCTTATCATGGCGACGATCTCCATAGTCGTCGCCTCTGGCGGTATCAGTGGTGTTGTTGTGTGGCTCTCTCGATTTGCGAAGGGACCGAAGTCTGCGCAATTTATCACGGGTTTGATGGGAATTGTTATCTTTATTGGCGATTACTCCAATGCCATGATTGTCGGACCTACGATGCGTCCGCTCACTGACCACCATCGCGTCAGTCGTGAAAAGTTGGCGTTTCTTGTGGATTCGACCAGCGCGCCGATTGCGGGCCTAGCATTTGTTAGCACTTGGATCGGTTATGAAGTCGGTCTCTTTAACGATGTCGCGGAGACAATCGGACTTGACCGTGATGGATATTCGATGTTCTTCGATGCCCTCGGTTTTCGGTTTTACTGCATTCTGACGATTATCTTTGTTATCATCAATGCGATTAGTGGTAAAGATTACGGCGCGATGCACAAAGCAGAGACCCGCGCACGAGAGACAGGAGATGTTGCCGCTTCAGATGCCGAGGCACTCGGACACGCCGCATCCTTTACCAGTTTGCCAAACGCCGTTGTCCAACCCTTATCAGCAGTTTTGCCGCTCTTAGCACTTTTTGGGCTGCTCTTAGGGGGTTTCTGGATAGATGGCAAGGGGACGGGATCTATTCTCTCACTCACGGCTTGGCGAGATGCCCTATCAGCAGCAGATAATGTCAAGATTCTCGCATGTGCCGCCGCAAGTGCATTTGTTCTGGCAATCGTCTGTGCGCGCTGGCTCTCGAAACTGCAGTTCTCAGAGATCGTTCCGGTCATCTGGGGTGGTGTGAAGGGGAGTCTCACACCGTTGAGCATTCTGTTATTGGCGTGGGGGTTAAAAGCGAGTTGCGATAGATTGATGACGGGTCAATTTCTTGCGACAATGCTGAGTGATGTTGTTTCCCCACTCTGGTTTCCGATTTTCGTCTTTGTTTGTGCCTCTGTGACCTCTTTCGCGACCGGCACGAGTTGGGGGACGATGGCAATCCTAATTCCGACGGCTATTCCCGTGGCATTCTCGCTCGACAACGGAAGTTATGGTCTAACGACAGTTATTTGCCTTGGCGCGGTGTTAGATGGTGCGATTTTTGGGGATCACTGTTCGCCGCTTTCTGATACAACGATTCTCAGTTCTATCGCCAGTAGTTGTGATCCATTACACCATGTCAGAACGCAGTTGCCTTATAGTCTCACTGTCGCAACGATCGCGCTGTTTTGTGGTTATCTGCCTGCTGCGCTCGGTAGTGCTTCGGCAATCGGTATTGCCAGCGGGACGGGTGTGATTGTTTTGTTGTTTTTTGGTCTTGCTGGTTTTCGCAGAATTCAAGAATCACGTAATGCTTAGTTGATTTGGCGGTTGGCAATCAGTAGGCACAGTTTCTTAACCGCGCTTATCGTAATTGTGAACATTTGTGAGGAGAATACTATGAAGGTTGCACTTGAAGGAAAGGTTGCGGTTGTTACAGGTGGTGCGCAAGGCATCGGTCGCGCGATTGTGGATGCCTTGGTTAACAACGGCGCGCAGGTGGCAATTGTTGATATAGACAAAGAAGCAGGCAAGCACACTGCTACAGAAATTCAACAGAGCGGCGGGACGTGTCTGTTTGTAGAAGGTGATGTATCTAACGCCTCAGAGATGGTGTCTGCTGCCGATCAGATTGCGGCGCATTTTGGTAAGATTGAGATTCTGGTGAACAATGCGGGAATTAACACGCGGAGCGATAGGGTCCCAATTCATCAGTATACGCTTGAGGATTGGCAACGCATTTTGGAGATAGACCTTACCGGTGTTTTTGCGACGAGTCGTGCTGTTATTCCACATATCCTTGCCCACATATCTGCTGAACAAGATGGCAAATCTGGTTCTGAGGATGCCATTGGTAGAATTGTTAACATCAGTTCCATCGCCGGGTTAGTGCCTTTGCGCTTACAGAGTGCTTACGTCGCCGCGAAAGCCGGGGTCGCCAATCTGACGCGTTCTATGGCGTTAGAACTCGGACCGGAAGGCATTTTGGTTAACGCTGTCGCTCCAGGTTCGACACTGACCCGCGGCACGGAAGCCCTCTTTTACGGAGATGATGGGGCGTACACAGAAAACGCCGCGAGTCTGCTATCACATATTCCACTCGGCAGACCCGGGAGTACCACGGAGATCGCAGCAGCGGTGCTTTTTCTTGTCTCGCCAGACGCGAGTTATATTAACGGTAATATCCTGACGGTAGACGGCGGATGGACCGCTGGCTACACACGAGATTGGTAAATTATCCTCCAACTACTGATGGCTAACGGTTTCCGACAGCCACTAAAAAGGAGAGAAAATGGCAAAGATTATGATGTTTAAAGGGTATCAAGGCGAACCCCCTATTCCGAAACCCGCACACCAGGTCCAGGCAAACGTCGTCACAGTTCAAGACGGGGTTCCTGTGAAATATTCAGGTTGCGACGGTATCGGTGTCCGTGTCGTGCATCCAGCGAACCCAAGCGCGCCTGCACAAAACTTGGGTTTAGTTATGTTTTTTGTGCCACCGCATGTCGTTCTTGAACCGGGGAGTCATCACACTGAGGAGTGCTATGTCATTCTAAAAGGAAAAGGCGTAATGACCCTCGCCGGTGAAAAAGTTCCGGTTGAGGCGGGTACGTTCATCCATCTTCCCCCGTGGTGCGAACACGGCATTGAAAACACGGGAGATGAATCCATGGAGGTCCTCATCTGTACCTCGCCACCGAACCCGTAAATTGACCAGAAAGTAGTGTTTTTAGTAATTTAAACCCCTAATTTTGGTTTTATCCACGTTTTTACTGTATTTTTTGCATTTTTAATTCAACTTTTTTCTAAAACCTTCGTTAAATAAAATGTCCTAAGTGTTTAATATAGGCAGTAAACCATGCCTTTAATCTTTGGGGGTTTTTAATTTATGCGAGGGATAATGCCGAGGTCATCCAGTGTGCGGCGGGATTTTATGCGAAAGAAGCCAAATGGAAGTTCCGCCTTTAAACAATTGGATGACGACGAGCTAACCACAATGGAAGAAGTGCCCGAGGAACTGGAGCGGCAGGCACATACTATGCTTGCGGATGGCGAAGAAATTAAAGTCGCTGTTTCAACCGATCTGAAGTTTGATGGTAACTACGGCAAAGATTGGTTGATTGCTACCGATAGGCGGCTCATCGCTTTTAATCAGAACGGCACTCCAGAACATCAGGTCCAAGAAATTTCGCTTGCATCGGTTTCGGCTGTTGAAATCGTTGAGATGTACGGAAACAACATCTTAAAGGTCCGAACGTCGGACAAAGCCATTGAAGTCGCACGCTACTCGCGCCGTTACTCGCCGAAATTTGAATTGGCGACTCCTGAACTGGAGACGTTAATCAAGGAAGCGAATCCAGAAGCGGAACAAGAGAAAAAGCACCGTCCGCAAGGACTTGGAAAAAACAAACATAAGTGTGAAAAGTGCGGACAACCACTGCCACGCTGGTCAGGAGTTTGTGTCAATTGTGTCGAAAAACGGAAACTCATCTTTCGCCTTATCAGATATTCGTTCCCTTTCTGGCACATTGCTGTTCCTGCACTCGTACTGATGATGATAATCCGGTTTGTTTCGCTTTTACCAAGCGTTCTTAGCCAGGAGATGGTTGATAATATCCTTGTCCCCGCAGAACGGACCATAAGCGGAGGCACATTGACTGCAACCGGTGAGCCGGTCCCCGATCCGACATGGGGGCGCCTTGGCGGTATTGTTGAGGGCATTTCGGGCTGGTTCGCACTGCCAGTTGCTGGAAGTTGGGGACATCTGCTCACGATTGTTTTTCTCATGGCAGGTTTCCGCCTTTTCGCTATGGGGGCTTCTGCTGTCCGCGGCTATATGATGGCGTGGGTCGGTCAGAATATCACGCGCCGCCTTCGGAACGAAACTTATGAACACCTCAACTCGCTTTCATTAGATTTTTACAATCAGCGGGATACCGGTAACCTGATGTCAAGAATCACAAGCGATGTGGCAAGGCTTCGGGATTTCATTGCCAACGGCTTACAAGACATCATCGGCGATTCATTTACGCTCATTAACATCTGCATCATCATGTTTCTCACGAATTGGAAACTGGCTTCGTGGACGCTGATTCCTGTGCCCTGTCTCATTTTCTTCACTATCTTTTTTGGGAAGAAGATGAGCAAAGTCTTTTCGGTGCTCTGGAAACGGTATGCGAATATTAGTACAATATTGGCAAGCACCATTCCAGGGGTCCGGGTCGTTAAAGCCTTCGCACGCGAGCGCTACGAAGTGAACCGATTCAACGAAGAGACATATCAGGTCTTTGAAGGCGAAATGAATGCAGCAAAGTTGTGGACGTTGTATCGTCCGATTATGGAGTTTATTATTTACTCCGGTACGATCCTGATATGGTTAGTGGGTGGTTCGCAGATTTTCGGTGGTGAGTTAAGTCTTGGTGAACTTGTGATGTTCCAAGCACTCATGGGTCAGTTCTTTAGACCGGTCTACACGCTCTGTCAGATGAACGAACGTTTCATCCGGGCTGCAACTTCTGCCGACCGTGTGTTTGAAATCATAGATACACCCCCGAGTGTCGCCGATAAAAAAGATGCGATTACCCTTGAAAATATCAAGGGTGAGGTTGAGTTCAAGGATGTCTATTTCTCTTACGACACAGAAAAGAATGCACTCAACGGGGTGACTTTCCGTGCGGAAGCGGGTGAGATGATTGGGCTTGTTGGACATAGCGGTGCGGGCAAAAGCACTGCGATTAATCTGATTACCCGTTTTTACGATCCCAGTGAAGGATCGATAGAAATTGATGGACACGATAGCCGTGATATTAAATTAAAAGCGTTACGGCAGCAAGTCGGTGTGGTCCTTCAAGATCCATTCCTGTTCCAAGGTACGATCGCTGAAAATATTGGTTATTCGAAACCGGGTGCGACTCGGCATGAGATTATTGCCGCGGCGAAAGCAGCAAATGCACATGAGTTTATCGTCAAGTTCCCCGATGGCTACGATACGATGGTCGGCGAACGAGGGGCTCGTGTATCTGGTGGCGAACGGCAGCGGATTTCTATCGCCCGCGCAATCCTGAAAAATCCGAGAATTCTTATCTTGGACGAAGCGACATCGTCTGTGGACACGGAAACTGAATCGAATATTCAGGAAGCGTTAGAACGGCTCATCCGGGGTCGTACCGTATTTGCTATCGCCCATCGACTTTCCACACTCAAATATGCCGACCGATTGGTTGTGCTGAAAGATGGGAAGGTTGATGAAATCGGCACGCATGAAGAACTTCTTGCTAAAGATGGGACTTATGCGGGTTTGTGCGAAAAACAGATGGAATTGTCAAAGATTCGTGCCTTATAGGTAAGTGTATTGTTCTGGTGTGCGAATTGAAAGCGCACACCAGAAACACCTTCCTTGATATCAAAGAAGGAGGAGCTACGTAATGCAGGAAGCTATAAAGATTACCGATGAGGTGGAATTCCTTGAGGCTGCCAAAATCAAAATCGCACGAAATTCATTTGAAGAACTCACTGTTGAACTTCCTGATGGTACGACTTACACAAATGTGGAAGCAATCCGCTCCTTCCCCCTCACCGATTCTAATAAATATATTTCACTGTTAGACAGCGAAGAGAAAGAGATTGGTATTATTCAAGACATCAAGCAGCTACCGCGAGAGTCGGAGAAGGTTCTCAGGTCGGAGTTGCAAAAACGGTACTTTTTGCCGAAGATTACCAAAATTCACAGTTTGGATGGAGAATTTGGTGTCACACAGTGGGTCGTGGAGACAAACCGCGGTCCCGTTACCTTTGGTATGCGTACTCGATATGATGTCGTCTCTCTTGAGAATGGAAGGGTTCTTATCAAAGATGCCGATGGTAATCGCTACGAGATTGAGAACTATCATCGTTTAGATCCAGATAGCATCGCCTTGCTTGAAACCCAATTGTAGTCCCTATTCTAACAACGTCATATATCTCCCTTCAGACCCGATTTGTAGGTTTCTTGTATCATTTATATAAAGTCCACAATTGCTTGGGCACCCTATTGTAGCGTAAACTGTTAGTTTGCGTACCACCGCTGCACACACTGATAGTTTATGCTACGAATGTTCGCATATTTTTCAGACCTACTCTATAATACGCTACTACTGGTGAATCTCCAAATCTCACCGGTAACGGATTAGAAGCGGGACTGCTCAATTCACATATATTTACGGAGGTCGTTAATTGGAAAATGTAAGAATTGAACGAATTGAATGGGCACGTTTGACAGGCGAACGTCCCCGGAAAGCTGGATGCAATTCAAGGTTAGGTGAACACGGATTGCATGTTCGTCCGCCTATTGCGCGGATAACCACAACAGATGGGGTTAGTGGCTTCGGGTTCTCCCCGATTTCGCCTGAAAAAGCAGCGGCTATCGTCGGATTTCAACTCAGTGAAGCATTTGACGCAGAAAGCGGTGTCACCGAGGCGTTCAGAATCCTGGAGTACCCGATCTGGGATCTCGTAGGAAAATTAGCACAAAAACCAGTCTATGCGATGCTTTCTGGCGAGAATGGCGCGTTTCGCGCACCGTGCTATGATACCTCACTCTACATTGATGATTTACATCTTAACGACAATGCTGAAGCTGCGACACTTATCGCTTCTGAGGCGTTGGAGGGAAGGGCGCGTGGACATAACGCCTATAAAATCAAGGTCGGACGGGGTGCGATGCACATGCCACTCGACAAAGGGACACAACGGGATATTGATGTCATCCGTGCCGTGCGCGAGGCTGTTGGTACCGATGCTACAATTTTGATAGATGCAAATAACGGTTATAACCTCAATCTCACCAAGCAGGTATTGGGCGGTGCCGCCGACGCAAACGTTTATTGGATGGAAGAGGCGTTCCATGAAGATGCACGGGTCTACGGTATCCTGAAAGAATGGTTGAACGCTGAGGGGTTAGAGACTCGCATCGCTGATGGCGAGGGGGGGGCATCCCCACATCTTGTGGACTGGGCGAAAGACGGTCTTATTGACATCGTTCAATACGATATTTTCTATCCGGGTTTCTCACGTTGGCTTGAACTTGGTCCTGAATTAGATGCCTCTGATGTCGGCACGGCACCGCATCATTATGGTGGTCACTACGGGAATTACGTATCGTGCCATCTTTCAGCAAAGGTTGAACGATTTGAGTTCGTTGAATGGGATCACGCGACCACACCCGGCTTAGACGATTCTGGATATTCCATCTCAAACGGTTATGTGAATGTGCCTGAGGATCCCGGCTTCGGGTTGAACTTGGAAGAAACACCTTACCAGAAAGCGCGAGAAGAGAACGGATTTGAGGTTCGCGCGTAAAGGTTGCCGAGAACTATAGGAGAAACCGAACTATGGCGTACTTAACAGCGGAAGATAAAGCGTTCTTTAAAGAAAACGGCTATCTGGTTGTGCGGGGTGCAGTAGAGCCAGAAGTAGTTGACACTGCGCTTGATAAGATTTGGGAGTCTCTTGACGAGGATAGAAACGATCCAGTGTCTTGGATCCGTAAGGGGTATCGCACTGTTCCTGTCGGTGGTGAAGATGTTATTCGTGGCACAATATACGGAAACCGCGTTTTCGCTATGGGCGAGGAGCTTGTTGGCAAGGATAGGTTGAATACAGGCGGTGGTGCGGGACCACACATCAATTTCCCGGATCCAGACAGAGAGTGGCGCGAGCCACGCGGACATCTTGACGGTTACCACACGCCGACGAACGGTGTACCGAAAGGCGTTGTCGGTTCCTTCACACTCGGCGCGACCGCTTATCTCGACACAGTTGAAAAACAGGGTGGTGGGTTCACGGTCTGGCCCGGTAGCCATCGAATTTGGGCGGAATATTTCAGACACCACGACTTAGATAGTCTCCCCGGTGGTGTTGCCCCGTTCGATTTAGGACCGAGTTATGAATTCACAGGTGAGGCGGGCGATGTCTGCTTCTGGCATCACCAGATGAGCCATACCGCCGGTCCGAACTGTGGGCGTCGGGTCAGAATCGCGCTCATCGGTAGATACCGTCGGAAAGATTTGGACCAAATCAAGTTTGAGACCCCCGACGATATGTGGAAGTATTGGGACGGGATTTCTTGACATACTCTCCCTGCTAAAGCATGGGAGATTCTGGTATCATTAAGGACAGCTTGCGATTGCAAGTCTAACGTTCTCTAATCCAAAGGTTGATGCCCCAACCTTAAGAATGTTAATGGCTGCGTTAATATCGCGGTCGTGATGGGTGTTACAATGTTCACACGTCCATGTTCTATCACTCAATTCAAGAGAAACACATGTATCGCAAACGTGGCAAATAGGAGTTGTCGGTTGCCATTGATCAATGCATTCAACACGCTTGCCACGTTTCTTTGCTTGCCACTTCACTTTTTCCAAGAATGCGTAGAAGCCTATATCAGAGACCTTGCGCCCCCAAAGTCTTTTCATGCCGTCAAGGTTCAGCGTTTCAAAGAACAGCACATCAAACCTACGCACAAGTTCAAGGGCGAGTTTCCAATGGTGATCCTCACGTTGCCTTGCAACCTTGCGGTGCATGCGTGCGTGGTGTTGTCTTGCGCGTTCTCTATTCTGGCTTCCACGCTGTTTTGTGGACAATTGACGATTGGCGGTTCTTACTTCATTTACAGATTCGGTGTAAAAATGAGGCGATTCATATGGTCTGCCGTTAGAACATGTCAGCATTGTTTTGATTCCCATATCAAACCCAGCAGCATGACCCGTCATTGGTTTGATATGGGACTGAACGTGATTGGTAACAACAGACATGTAAAAATCGCCAAGTGCATCTTCTTTGATTGTAACAGTTTTGATATTGCCAAAAATAGGGCGACTCAGATTAAACCGATATGTCCTTCCCATGATCGTCACGTGGTCATTGTAGATTCCAAACCCTTTGTCGCCTGCTACAGGGTCTGCAAACTTGTATCCAGATGGACACATCGTAAACGAGTATGGTTTACGAAACGATCTGAACTTTGGCGGACGTTTCGCGATTTTCTTAAAGAGCCGCTGGTAACCTTCATCGAGACGTTTGAGAACTTGACGTGCTGCCCAAGAATCTAACTCACGCCAGTGTGCAAACATATCTGGATGCGACTTACGCAGAATCGTAAACTCACGAGACATTTCTTTGTAGGAGAGATACGGCAGCCCAAGAGCATATCGCGTGCGTTGCCAACCCAGAAAGTAGTTCCATATTGTGTGTGCGATCCACGTCTTTCGCTTCAGATTGCGATTGCGTGGCGCACGAAAGAGTTTGTAAAGTGTGGTATACATCGTGTTTCCTTTACATCGTGAGACCGAGACGATTCGGTGCGGTGGTACTCCTAAGCAGGAGTATCGTCTCCACCGCCACGATGTAAGAATATTATACCACAATTTTACTATATTTGTCAGGTTTTTTCATGCGCCATGCTGTGGTCTAACACACAAGGACGGTTGTGTATTCCCCAGCTAAAGCAATAGGGTTTTTTTACAACCGAAATGTTTGATAAGTGCAGGTTTCGTGTTTGTATTGTCAATTCTTTTTATTGGCGCGCTGTCTGCGCGCCACATTTTAACTTGCTAAATAATTGGATATCTGTTACGCTATCTTTAGTTCTCTTTTTATCGCGTAGTCGTATTATAGATATTATATTATTAATTTTTTATCAGAAGAGACTGGTTAGGAAACTTGGGAATGGACCTCTATATGAATCCTTCCAAAATCGCCGAAATCATAGGTGTGGAAGAGGACATCATCACCCGAACCTTGGAACGGAGAGATATAGATATTGAATCCTATATCCGAGTCGTTTCTGCTCCTCCTGACAAACCAGGTGCCCCGCCGAAGCCACAAATTCAATTACGTGTTGATGGACTCGCAATGCTGATAAAGAAACTCGCCTATAATATCCCAACAGACGATATTATTGAAAATCTGAGTTGCCAGGTTTTTCATATCACGCACCTACAAGAAACATGCGACAAATTGGAAGCAGAGAATCAAGCACTTATCGTCGAAAATGAGCAACTCCGGGAAAAGATTACATCTTTCCAAGACGAGCGGGGGGATTTGTCTGCGCAAGTGAACGAACTGACAAATCAATTGAGTGAGGAGCAATCTAAAACTTGGGTGAGCCGCCTGCTGAAACGGAAGGATTGAGACACCTCGGCGAATACCGCTAAGTTAGAACGTTCGCAGGTTATCAAAGTATCGCTATGGAAAAAGAAAAACGGAATCAGTTCCTTGCGACTGGGTTCTTCCTGTTTGGTATTGCCTTTCTCTATGTACCAAGCATCTCGATGGTTCCAACTATTATCGCTCAAAACGCTATTTTGCTCAAAGGCATCGCGCTGGTGCTGTTGAGTATTGCCGCGATTTTAGTTGGAACCTCTTTCGAGGACAAGCAGCGAATAGCAGTTATATCCAGTATCGGCTTGGCAGTTGGACTCGGTTTTCTCTATCTACCTGTTCCATCAATTTTGTCAGGTTCGGCATTTCACATTCTGTTTGCCTGTGCTATTGCGTTTGGTATGACAACCGCGGCAAAGCAAACAGCAACTATCGGTTCAGCACTTCTGGCGTGTATTGGCATTGTCTTCCTTTATCAGCCTTTTTTTTCATCACTCGGTGGGACCGCCTTGCATCTGCTTCTACCGGGAATAATTGTGTTTTCGATTGTGTTTTCGCAGAAGACTTTGTGTGAACGTATCTCTATCGGTTTAATTGCGCTCGGTTTGATTGCACTCTGCCAGCCTTTTCTCATGCTATTCTATCAAACTGGTTTTCAATTGTTGCTTGCGGGCTTAACAGGATTCATCGTTGCAGCGCATCGCTGATTCGCTATTGCCACAAAAGCCGAAGCCATCCCAGTTCAGAAGCAATCGTTTAAAAATTGTCAAACAGAAATTCTGCGCCTTCCCCCAGTACGAAAAGAAAAAGAATCGTAATAATCGGTGCCGGTATTGTCGGTGCGACGCTTGGTTACCATTTGTCCCGAAGAGATGATGTTTCTCTACGTAGTGTTTACATTTTGTTAGCAGTGATCAATATAGCTGCGAAATAA
>JAPPII010000076.1 GCA_028820845.1 Candidatus Poribacteria bacterium | reverse complement strand
GTTTATTTCGCAGCTATATTGATCACTGCTAACAAAATGTAAACACTACGTAGACTATATAGGGCTTGCTTACCATCTAAAACAGGCATTGCAGAATTATACTAAAAGTGGGGGAAAAGGAGATGCTACCCTTAATAAAGCCGAAGCAGTCGCTGTGATGTTGGAAAAATACGAGATATGCTGCGGGCTATTTCACGGTTTTGACTGGTCACTTTGGGTTACTGGAAACGCTGAAGATCGAATTAGATTATTACCGCCAGCACAAGAACATATATTAACGCAAAAGGATGGCAAAGAGCGTTTACTGGGAGTGGTTACCGAGCTTTCTAAAGCGTTTGCATTGGCTGTTCCAGATGAAAAAACAACTGAAATTCGCGACGATGTTGCTTTCTTTCAGGCGGTAAGAAGTGTTTTAGCAAAACCTTCAGCTGCTGAAGAAGCAGAGACTGAAACTACAGAACAGGCAATTAAGCAGCTGGTGTCCAAAGCAGTCGTTTCTGAAGGGGTGGTTGACATCTTTACTGCCGCCGGATTAGAGAAGCCCGATGTCTCAATTCTCTCTGATGAATTCCTCGCTGAAGTCCGAGACTTGCCTCATAAAAACGTGGCGGTTGAACTTTTAGAGAGGCTGCTTAATGATGACATCAAGACCCGTTCACAGAAAAACGTAGTCCAAGGACGTTCATTTGCAAGTATGCTGGAACGCTCAATTCGCACCTACCAAAACCGTGCAATTGAAGCAGCACAGGTAATTGAAGAACTCATCGAAATCGCAAGAGAAATGCGTCAGGCTCAGGATCGAGGTGATGATTTAGGGCTTTCAGATGAAGAATTAGCATTCTATGATGCCCTTGAGGTTAACGATAGCGCGGTTCAGGTGTTAGGCGATGAGACGTTACGAACCATCACCGTTGAACTTGTGGAAACTGTCCGGCGAAACGTGAGTATTGACTGGACGATAAAGGAGAGTTCCCGAGCGAATATACGAAGAATGGTGAAACGCACCCTTCGCAGACACGGTTATCCACCCAACAAACAGGAAAAGGCTGCTGAAACTGTCTTAGAACAGGCTGAGGTATTGTGTGAAAATTGGGTGATTTAAGAAATTAAATGTAACCCGTTCTGGAATTTGAGAGAGGTCCTACTTTACCTTTCTTTTTATATAAGGCAGTGATAGATGATAAAAATATCTAAAAATCTTGACAAAGTTTTTCAAATCAACTATATTAACCTATTGACATTTTTTGTTAGGTCATAAACCGAAATTCCATGTTAGTGTAATAACGCAAACAACTAAGATAGGACTTACGCATGCTGCTCTTTTGTAGCACAAACTTCATAGTTTGTGGTAGGAGACCGCTGTGTTTTCCGAAAATTCTCATCTCACAGAACGGACTGCAGTCAAAATTGCGTAAGTCCTATAAGAAAGGAAAATAAATGTTAGCAGAAATACGTCAAAGAGAAGGTGTTATCGTTATTCGACCCACCGGCCGTATGATTGGTGCGGCAAACGCTGAAATTAGAGAGCAAATTAATGAGGAACTTGAAGAGTATTTTGACTCTCCGAAGGTAATCTTTAACCTTGAGAATGTCACCCGGATGGATAGTAGTGGCCTCGGCACACTCGTTTCTGTCAATGTGACTGTCTCGCGAAAGGGAGGACGGACCGCACTCGTCAATGCAGGCGCACACATCCGAAACCTTCTTATCCTTGGTCGATTAATGAGCGTTTTCGAGACTTACAATAGCGAAGAAGAGGGAATCCTCGCGCTCACTTCTGATGAAACCTAATAAATCGGGTAGAGCCATTTAGTTCAACCTCTGCCCGGCTTTTGCCTGAATCGAAGACTAAATGGCTCCAACACAATAGAGGAAACCCAGATACGAAATAAGGGAATTTATGGCAAATCAGAATCTTCCGATGTTTACTGTTAGTGCCGGTTTCCACGATCGAGATGGATGTCCGGTTAGTATTGACGTTGATCACCCTGGTGTGAGCCAACTTCACGATTGTCCCGTCACTTTAACGGATGTGGCATCGGGCAGCGTCATATCGGCGCAATGTTATGCCAATGAGGACGGTTCTACTACCTTAAATTGGATACTTGATGGACTCGCTGCCGGTGAATCTCGCACTTATACTCTCTCTGAGGGAAACGTCACAGGTGAATCAGGCGTTCAGTTCAAAGAGGAAGCCGAAACTATCGCCATCACACTCAATGACCGATCTTTTACAACGTTCCGGTATGCTAAAACGCAGTTCCGACCTTACTTCTTTCCTGTCCTCGGTCCGAATGGACGCGAAGTAACACGGGGTGAGACGAGCGAGGTCTCGAAAGATCATGTGCATCACCGTTCGCTCTATGTCGCCTATGGCGAGGTTAATGATGTGGATCTGTGGGGAGAAGGGAGTAATTCTGGAAGAGTCGTGCATCAGGGCTTTACACAAAAACACGATGGTGCCGTCGTCGGTAGGATTTATACCGAAAATAATTGGGAAACCCGCGAAGGCAACGTTCTGATGACCGACAAACAGAACTTCCGTATCTATAACCTACCTGAAGATGCCTCACTTCTTGACCTCGATCTGACATTTATCGCTTCTGCTGGGGATGTCTACTTCGGAGATACCAAGGAAGGCGGTATTATGTCGATTCGTGTCCATCCGTCGATGAACGCTTCGGACAGTGGAAAGATAGAGAACGCTTTTGGTGGCATCAATGAGGATGAGACATGGGGCAAACGGGCGAACTGGTGCGATTATTCCGGCGTTGTTGACGGAACACCTGTCGGACTTGCTGTATTCGATCACCTCATCAACCCACGCTATCCAACGTACTGGCACGTACGGAATTACGGACTCATGGGAACGAATATCTTCGGGGGCGGCACCTTTGAAGGAGACTCCTCTAAAGATGGCTCCTACACGCTCAAAGCAGGCGAACAGATGCACTTCCGATTCCGGGTCCTTATTCATGCAGGTGATGCAACCACCGGGAAAGTGGCGCAGAAATATCACGATTTCATCAACCCACCAGTCGTTGAGGTGTCCTAACCTACTTGTCTGATTTAGGGGGTTGGCTATCCAAATATATGGACAAACCGAAACCCTCTTTCTGATAACTGATAACTGACTGCCAGTATAAGGAGTTTCAGGAATGCCAATCCCGACTATTCACGTGGGATGCACCCATTTCGCACATGGTCGTCTACAAGCACAAGTCAATTCGCATGGGTTGGAACCTGTCGCGTGTGTGGACATCAACCTTGAAGCCGCGCGAAACGGTGTATCGTCAATAAACGGTGCACCTGAAGGCTTAACAGAACGTATCTACACGACCATAGCGGAGGCGAAAGAGAAGCACGATGCACAGGCGTGCCTTATCTACGCCTCAACGACCGTTCACGCCAAGTTAATTGTCGAAAGCCTGAATCTCGGTATGCACACCCTCTGTGTTAAACCTATTGCAACAACACAGTTAGAATTTCATGAAATTATCCAAGCACACAAGGCAAATCCCGGCTTGATGCTGGTTCAAGGACAAAACAAACGTTGGAATCCTGCCGCAGCGAAAATGCGAGAATGGCTCCGCGAAGATCGGGGTGTCGGTGAAATGCTCGCGGGTGAGTGTCGGTTCTGGATTCGCCAAAACCTCTACACTGGACCCGATTCTCGACAACCCGATGCCTATGTAGATGGACTCTTCTTTCATGCTGGTTGCAGCCACCAACTCGACCAACTCGTCGCAGCCAAAGGGCTACCGAAGTATGTCACCGCACATATCCATAACCGTCGGGATCCCGCACTCGGACAAATTGAGGCGTGGGGGACCGCGGGCGGCAACGCCCTTATGGAATATGCAAACGGCGCGCCTTTCTCTTATGCGGGGACCCGGGCAGCACACGCATCGCCCTTCGGTTGGAGTGGGCACTGGAGTTTTCACGGGGAAGACGGAGATCTCCGCCGCGATGCAGGACACCTACAACTTTTCCGACTTGGCGAGACCCTTGAGGATTTGACCCTTCAAGATTTACATTCAGGGCTTATAGAGGACGATCGACTCCAATTTGATGCCTTTGCACAAGCGATTACAGCCGGCACAGATCGTGCGTGGATGCAGGAGACAACCCTCGGTACATGGATGCTGATGGAGGCTTGCAACGAATCTGCACGGACCCAGGAACGCGTTGATGTTGAGGCATTTGCTAAGAAGATGCTCGGCTAACGAAAAAAGGAAAATTAAAAAAATGCAATCTCCACACGGTTCAGCATTTCGTCCCTCTGTCATGGGCAGAAATGGCATGGTTACATCTGGGCACGTACTCGCCTCGCAGGCAGGTATTCAGACAATGATGGCAGGTGGCAACGCCGTTGACGCAGCCATCGCAACGGCTGTAGCCCTTGGTATGGTTGAGCCTGCTGGTTCTGGGCTTGGAGGCGACGGGTTTATCCTCATCTATTGGGCGGAGACTGGGAAGGTCGAAGCCGTAAACGGCACTGGACCCGCACCGCGCGCCGCAACCCGCGAAACCTATCTTAAAGACGGTGGAATCCCGATGAAAGGCATACGCAGTGTTTCGGTCCCGGGAATCGTTGACGCATGGCTCCTCGCACACGAACGCTATGGTGCCCTCAAGTTAGAAGATGTTTTCGCACCCGCAATTGCCCTCTGTGAGGAAGGATTTCCTGTGAGCCACAGACTCGCTGGCGGTCTTAAGGGCGAAAATCCACGTTTCGCCGCTGAACCGGACAGCCGCGCTATCTTTACAAACGAGGGTGAACCCATCCCCGCCGGCCAATTTATCTCAAACCCCAATCTCGGTAAAACCCTCCGAAAGATTGCTGAACACGGAAGAGATATATTCTACAAAGGTGAAATTGCACAGGCTATCGGTGAGTTCAGCCGTGCTCATGACGGACTCTTGACGACAGAGGATCTCGCTGACTATCACGCACACTGGGATGAGCCGATACACGTCAACTACCGAGGGTATGAAGTCTATGAGATGCCCCCGAATTCGAGTGGTCATATCTTACTTCAAGAGTTGAATATGGTTGAACGCTTTGACTTGCCGACCTTGGGCTGTAATACGCCTGAAAGTGTCCACCTAATGGTTGAAGCCAAGAAACTCGCCTTCGCCGATCGCGAAAAATATATGGCGGATCCGAATTGGGTTGATATTCCTTTAGACGGCATGTTATCGAAATCCTACGCTGCTGAACGCGCCGAACAGATTGATTTAGAGAAGGCAGCTATAGATGTCCCTGCTGGTGGTCCAGAGTCACACGAGGATACGACCTGCTTCTGCACCGCCGACCGTGCCGGAAATCTTGTCTGTATATTACAGAGCATCCAATCAGGGTTCGGTTCTGCTCTGGTTGCAGGGGACACCGGTGTGCTCTTGAACAATCGGATGACCTATTGGCACTTAGAGGAAGGACACCCGAACTGTCTGATGCCGGGCAAACGCGTCCGTCACACAATGAACCCTGTCATCGTCACAAAGGACGGGCAGCCCTTCATCGCGTGTGGCACACCCGGTGCCGATACACAGGTTCAAACGAACCTACAACTCGTTACCCATATAATTGATTTCGGAATGACACCACAAGAAGCCGTTTCTGCACCGCGCTGGCGCAGTCTCCAGAATCCCATGGAATCCACTATTCCGCACACCTGCTCTAATGATCTCCAGTTAGAAAACCGATTTCAGAGGGATACGAAGGACGGTTTGGCGAAGCGAGGACATGAACTCCAAATCCTCGGCGATTGGGGCGGTCCAGGAAGCGCACAGGCGATCATGGTGCATCCTGAATCTGGCGCGCTCATCGGCGGTTCTGATCCCAGAACGGATGGATACGCAGTAACTTTTTAGGAGGATTACCATGAATAGCAGCATTATCGATAGGATCGCGCACGCGATTCTCATAACAATCTTTTCTTTTTCAACAGCAACGGGGTGGGCAGCTGATACTGTCCTTTTTGAAGAGGATTTTGAGGGTGTCACACTCCAAGCAAGTATAATGGAACAGATTAAAGATAAAGATGTTTGGTCAGGTACGCCGCCTGAGGGTTGGGAAATTACAAACGAGAATCCAGATGACCTCGGCATGCCCGAGTGGAGAACTTGGGCAATCGTCGATCTTGAGTGGTGGACACGAACAGCGGAAGACCAGAGGCGTAGTGAGTTCACAGGCGTACACAATGACGGCAAGGGCGTAGGGAAAGGCGCGGTTTCTGACCCTGATGAGTGGGACGATTGGGAGGGGAATGGCAATCCTGATGCTATCAGTCGTTGGAATGGTCACCTAATTACACCACCCATTAAAATCAAGGGTGCGGCAGAGGGATCGCTCATCTTAACCTTGGATTCGAGCTGGCGGCCCGAAGATACGCAAAACGGAGAGATAACAGTCAGCTTTGATGGCGATGCCGAAGAACGTATCTTATTCTTTCAAAGCGTTGGTATTGACGCAGGTGCGCATACGCTCGTTACGATTCCTACCCTTAAACTAAAGGAAGAGAAAATAAACGACGGAGAACAGATAAACGAAACGTTAGAAATCCCGATCGACAATCCCGCAGGTGCCGCTGAGATGGTCATTAGTTTCGGGGTCATTGACGCACAGAATGATTGGTGGTGGGCGATAGATAATATAGAACTCATCAGTACTGCTTATGATGTAGAGCCGAGGGATAAATTAGCGATAAAATGGGCAGAAATAAAACTCTCGCAATAGTCCGTCTTTGCTATGTTATTAGCGACAAAGCAGTTCCCTTGTAGCACAAACTGTTAGTTTGTGGAATTTCGGGATGAACTGCCCAGAGGTTTCAATCTTTAAATTGAACTCACGTTAAAAAGAGTAATGCGCTTCCCGCAAGTGCATTGCTCTTTTATGCCTTACTGACTTTTAGGAGAAAGTCATGAAAATTTTAGTCACAGGTGGCACAGGACGCATTGGATCCAATCTCGTCAAAAAATTGCTGGAAAAAGGGCACACTATCCGCAGCTTCGTTTATCCGGGTGATGTCAATCGTGTCGGAAGATGGGACGGGACGGGAGACGTTGAGACCGTCCTCGGCGATCTGCGCGAATACGACGACGTTAAAAAAGCCGTTAAAGGGGTCGATGCCATCTATCATATTGCCGCCGCCTTTGGCGGGCCTTTTGATAACCGCCAGTACTTGGCAATCAACGGTATGGGCACCCTCAACATTTTGGAATGTGTCCGTGAGTTCAATCCGAACATTCATCGCCTTGTTTATGCCTGTACGGAAGCAATCTATTGGGAACTCACCGAAAAAGGACGACTTTTTGATCAACGCATCACCGAAGACATGGTTGCCAAATACCATCACATGCCTTACTTCCTTACCAAATGGATTGGTGAGGAACTCTGCATGAGCTACCATCACCAGTATGGGGTACCTTCAACGGTTTTTAGGTTCACAACCGTGATTGAGCCGAGTGAATATCTCAATGAGGACGGTTTGCCGAGGCAATTCCTCTTCAGTCCCATCTATAATCGGTACAAGAATTATGCAGGGAACGATCCCGCCGAATTGGAGGCTGCGAATACGGTTAAAGGTCTTTGGGATGGGACAGAGAAATTCATACTCAAACGCAACCCTGACGGACGACCCTACAAGGAACATTTCACGGATGTACGGGATATTGTACAAGGATTGGTTTTAGGGATTGAGAAGGATGCCGCTGTAGGCGAAGAATTCACGCTCGGTGGAAATGGCGTTTTCAAACATGAAGAGGCCATCCCCTACCTATGTGAACGCTACCAGATGGACTCCGTTGATGTCCAACTCCCGCAACCCGTCTATTTTGAATTTGATTTAAGCAAAATCAAGACGTTGTTGGACTATGAACCGCAACATAATTTGGCGAGTATCCTTGACGCTGCTGAAGCGATGCGACGTGGTCAAGATGTCGGTATCATTCCGACAGGTCTCCGATGGAGTTAGCACTTTTCCAGCGATTCTAATTGATGTTTCACGCATAATCGGTTAAACTTGTTAAATAATACAAGCTTAACCGCATCGGGAGCCTATCTATCATGAAAGTCCTTTTTCGTCCCCCAACCTGTTATCCTTTGCTGCTATTGGCTTTTATCTTTTTGACGTTGAATTGCACAAAAGTATCGCCAACCCCCTCGGTGTATGTGCCCGCCAGCACTAAACATCTGGACCGGCACATTAACGCGGTGCTGAAAACGGAAGGACTCCAAGCCTCAAAGCGATCAGAAGATACGGAATTCCTCCGGCGTATCTATCTCGATATGACCGGAAAAATCCCTACTCCCGAAGAAGTACTCGATTTCCTGAAGGACGGGTCCCCAAGTAAGCGTCAGAGAAAGATTGATACGTTGCTCGAAAGTGAGGCGTTCATCAACTATTGGACTCGCCTGTGGGTCAACTGGTTAATCGGCAGACGCGATGATGATAACCAACTCATGTTGACAGCGTGGGTCCGGGACGCGTTGCAGAAAAATATGCCCTACGACCAATTTGTCCGCAATCTTATTGCAGCGGATGGCGACCGACGGAACAACGGGGCTGTTAATTACATCCTCCGATATGACCAATCCCCAGTCCTGTTGACCTCACACGCCTCCAGATTCTTTTTAGGGATCCCTATGCAATGCGCCGAGTGCCATGACCATAAAATCGAAGCATGGCTCCAAAAGGATTTCTACGGCATCGCTGCCTTCTTCACTGGGCTGGATACGCAACGTAAAGGCAACTTCCGAGCCGTGAACATGCTCGGCGAGGCAGAAGAATTTGAAAATATTGTAATTGTCAACAGACCTGAAAAAGCGATGTGGGTCGAACGACTCAACGAAGCGGTCACACCACACTTCTTAGACCGCACCGAATACAATGGGCCGCTGATAGAAAAACGCAAAGCCCTCGCGCAGTGGATGACCGACAAATCAAACCCGTATTTTAGCCGTACAATTGTGAATCGGATATGGAAACACTTTATGGGACGCGCTTTCGTCGAACCCCTTGATGGCTTCGGAGAGGAGAATCTACCGACCAATCCCGTGCTCTTGGAGTGGCTGGCAAAGGATTTCGTCATTCATGGCTATAATCTGCAACACCTCATGCGGACTATCCTCAATTCTGAGGCTTACCAACGCACTTCGGAAACAAACAAAAGCAACAAAGACGATGAACTTTACTATTCGCATGCGTATATCAAACCGCTCAGTGCAGAGCAGTTTTTCTATTCTATGCTCCAAGCCACCGGCTTTGAAAGACTTCAACAGATCCAGATGGAGGGCAACAAAAGGACAGGTGGCGAGGACCGCGAAAATATGCTCCGTGATATAGAAAATAGGAAACGCGAGCATCTCCAAAAATTTCTATTTCTCCTCAACAACGGTGAGATGGAAGAAATTGAAGCCTTCAACGGAACGATCCCGCAAGCATTGATGATGATCAACGGGAGCATCGTCAACGATAGTGCGAACCACGCCGATCGCGGGAGTTTCGTCAATTACGTCCTCGGAAAATGGCGCGATCCGCTTGAACGCATGGCGTATATCTATCTCAACGTCCTGTCTCGTCTACCAACTGCTAAAGAGAAGACCTATTTTCAACGTTATATAGATCGGAGTCTGTATCGGAACAAGGACTTGGCTTACGAAGACCTGTATTGGGTTTTGTTAAACTCTGCCGAATTTTCGCTTAATCATTAAACTACAACTAAACTTTGGACAATTTTTTATGGGATCCACATTTCGCCCCGCTGGGGCTTATGTCTTGAGGATATGGCGTTTCTATAAACATTTCGCCCCGCTGGGGCTTGTGCCTTCTACTATCGGCGTTTATTTTTCTTCGAGTTGGATTTTTGTATGGAACTTGAAGAAAAATCAGAAACATTTTGAAAATGCGCATTAGCCTCGCAGAAATTGTCCAAACTATAGTAAACTACAAAGGAACGTACTTAAACTATGAACTATCACCAGATGAAAATCAAAGAGTTAAGAGCGGAACTCAAAAAGCGCGAATTGAAAGGGTACTCGTCACTGAAGAAAGCCCAAATGATTGAATATCTTTTGACAGGAATTCCTCCGCTGAAAAATACTGTTGAGCAGGTGGATTACCGTGAAATGCGGACTAAAGAGTTGAGAGCAGAACTTAAAAAGCGTGGTTTGAAGGGATATTCGTCGTTGAAAAAGGTTCAGATGATTGAATATCTTTCAACAGGTATCCATCCGTTGAAAAATACAAAGGTATCAGCACCAGCAGCGAACGGAGATATACGCGAGCCGTCCTCTGACAGTATTGGATATCCACCAACTCTTTTTGGCGGAACGAAAAAACTTCCTGTCAATCAAATTGTATCGGGGGACTGCTTAAAAGTTCTGCAAGATTTTCCTGATAGCGTTTTCGATTGTTGTATCACCGATCCACCATTTAATATGTCAAGAAAGAAAGGGTTAGGTTGGGCATTTAGTTCCCATGTTACAATGCAGGAACAGTGGGATATTTTCGCACAGGATGACTATTTCGAGTTCACAGTTGACTGGATTCGTGAGGTATTGCGGGTCCTGAAGACAAACGGAAACCTGTTCATCTTCGGATCTTTTCACTGTATTTTTACAATTGGTTTTATTCTTCAAAACTTGTTTGACCGACGAATTATCAGCCAACTTGTTTGGTACAAACCTAATGCACAACCTAATATTACCTGTCGCATGTTTACTGAGTCTACTGAATTTATCATTTGGGCGGTCAACAATGAGAGCAAAAAAGCCAAAAATTGGACGTTCAATTATGAAGTGATGAAAGCAATGAACAATGACAAGCAAATGCGAAACATGTGGGAAATTCCGATCACTAAGCGATCGGAAAAGAAGTTTGGAAAACACCCGTCGCAAAAGCCCTTGGCGGTTGTTAATCGGCTTATTTTGGCTGGAACTAATGAGGACGATCTCATACTTGACCCATTTTCTGGAACCGGAACTACAGCAGTCGTTGCCAAGCAAAATAACCGGAGATGGATAATGATTGAGAGGCAAGAAGAATATAACGAAATTGCTCGGCAGAGGCTTGATGAGTTGTCTAATATGCTGTTTGAGAATGCCTCAAATGCCGATTGATGATCGGAGAAAGCGATGGAAAGAAAAAAAGCAGTTCAAAAGTTATCAACGATTACTGGTCAGGATCTTCGAGAATTGGCCAGTGATTACGAAGTGACCGTATTTAAAGGCGAAAACAAAAATAAAGGTTGGGCAGGACATGTACTTGAAAGACATTTAGATTTGCCTATTAATTCGGCGCAGGCACCTAATTTCGGGTCGTGGGAACTAAAAACAGTTCCTTTAAAATATCTGAAGAATGGGAAGCTAAGAGTTAAAGAAACAATGGCAGTAACAATGATCGACTCTTATAACGTTGAGCGAACCGATTTTGAAGATAGCCATTTACTAATGAAATTAAGACGGATGGTTGTGGCTGCGAGAATTTGGGAAAGTCAACGAGAGGAAAGATCAATTTTATACTGTGTAACAACTTTTGATTTGGATAATCCGGCAGTCTACGATCAAGTGAAAGCAGATTATGACTTAGTGAGGGAAACAATCTGTACACAAGGATTTGAGGCTCTTACTGGTAAAATGGGTGTATACATTCAACCCAGGACGAAAGGAAGTGGCCATGGAAGTACTTCAAGAGCCTTTTATGCCAGGAAAATTTTTCTCGAAAAGTTTATCTTTCCCCAGTTGTCTCAAGACAGATAAGCGAGGAGCAACGAGGACAATAGGAAATAAGGGTTTCTACAGTCAAAACTTACGAAATCAAAAGAGTCGATTCTGATTATTTTCTTCAAGTTTAGATCCAAACTGACACTTGTAGCATAGGTAGCCACTACGGAGATATGAAAATGTCAAGCACATCTATCGGAGAAATCCGGTCAAAACTCAATTCAAATTATATTCATAAATGCATCGAACCTATAGTAGATCCAGTATATGAGGATTCATACGAAGCGTGTCTGTTAGAATTGGATTCCGGGAACTGGTTCGGTTACATTCAGTATCTCGATTTGGACAACTATATAGCCAATATTAAGGGTCAAGCACAAACCAAGGAAGAACTGATTATATTGCTGACCGACAAACTTCACGAAGCAATAGAATTGGAAGAAAATGAACACGATAGACGACTGTTGAAAGCGATAGAAGCAGGAGCATTTGATAGCCTCGCTGAAAAATCCGAACAAAATGTTAGAGAAGGCAAATATTACGATTGGGAGACTCTTAAGGAAATGTTAGTAAAACATGAACAATAGATTTGACAGTGATTTTTTTGATGCTTTGGACAAATTGCCATCCCAGGTTAAAAATGCTGTTCATAGAAAATTTGGGTTGTTTTTTCAAAATTCCAGACACAATTCGCTCCAGTTTAAAAGGGTTGGGAGATACTGGTCTATTAGAATCAATAAAAATTACCGGGCACTGGCACGCGGGGATATTGGAAACCTGATTTGGTTTTGGGTCGGTAAACATGATACTTATGAGAGACTTATAAGTATGGATTCCTGAACCAGAATATATTTACTAAAATTATAAAGAGGACCAAAGATGAACAAGAAAGAGTTTGTACCAGCAAGTATCAGGGCTCCCGGGCATGTAGATTTTGATTCCTGCATGGAGCATGTAGATTATAACTTAGAAAAATTGTCGGAATTGTTGACAAACGAGGGACGTGTGAGTTATTTTGAAGTTTTAAATTATATTGTACCGATAATTACGAATATATGTAAAATAATAGAACCATCTGCCAAAAAACAGAGAACGAATACTTTTTGTATAGAGACTCGTTTTGATTCCTCCTACGAAAAAGATACAGAGAAATTAAGAGATGAATGGAATAGAATTAGAGGTAATGACATTTACGGTAAACTTAAAGATTCTCGTAACAAAGCAGCTGCACACATAAACAGCTTGCATGAGGGTTACAGGGAGACTCAGAAATTATTAGTAGAAGAGGCAATATATTTAATTAAGCGCGAGGAACGTTTAAGGGATTTGGTCTCCGAGGTAAAATCTTTGATACATAATACTGAAATATCAGTTAAAAAGAAAGAAGGCAGTCACTTAAATGTGGATGTTATATCAATAAAAGTCGGAAAGAAGTCAGAATGAGGGCGTAGACCCATCAAGCAGGCAGCAGCCTTTGATAATACCAAAAAGGAGAATCTTACTATGAAAAACTGTATCTTGTTTATCATAATCTGTGCAATCACCTTTGGAATCGTGACACTCGCGACAGCACAGACCTATTTCGAGGACAATTTCGATGACGCAGAAGCATCTGAGGATAAATGGGTCCCACTTTTCGGAGAATGGGAATTCGCAGATGATCAATACCATCAACTCCAGAATTCCGTTAACTGCATGAGTGTTGTTGCCGATGAATTCTGGGATGACACTTGGAGTGAGTACACCTATGAGGTCCGAGGCAGCAAAGTCAGTGGTGCCGAAGGGTTCTTGATTATGTTCCGCTGCCAAGGCTTAATGCAACCGCGTGGACAGGCACTCGAAGACCATCCGCCGCGTATGGAAAACCTCAAACCCTCCCTGGAATACTGGTGGAACCTTGGCGGTTGGGGCAATACACGCTCACAGGTCGAATCGTGGGGCGGCAAAGCCGGGGCGAATAGCAACCACACCATCAAAGATAAAGATTGGTATCACATCAAGATCGTCAATACCCCTGATAGTTACACAGTCATCCTTGACGATGAAGAAGTCGCACAGGTAGACGATGATACCGAAGGCGGTGTCGGACGTATCGGTCTCGCAACATGGGCAACGGTCGCGAAATATGATGATGTCATCGTCTACGGACCCGATGGACCCTCATTGCCAGTTGACGCAAAAAGTAAACTCGCGACCACTTGGGCACACCTCAAGGCTACGAGATAGGAATTGGATGAAAAATGTTGAGTTATTTCTTACCCCCGCGCATTGAATTTGGAGATGGCACCATCCAAAATTTGGGTGAGTATGTCAAAACCTTTAATGGCAAAAAACCGATCTTAGTGAGCGATGCCGGCGTTATCAATGCCGGTATCCTTGCCAAGGCGATAGAGGCGTTGGACGCAGCAGGTTTAGCGCATGCTATCTATTCAGACATCGAACCGAATCCTACCGATCTCAGCATCGCAGACGGTGTGGAGGCTTACAAAACAGAAGCCTGTGATGTTGTTATCGCTGTTGGTGGCGGAAGCGTGATGGATGCCGCGAAAGCCATTCGCCTCCTAATAACCCACGAACCACCGTTAGAGCCATACTATGCTGATGTTGGTGGACTTGCGCGGATTCGTGGCGATATGCCTCCTTTAATATGCGTGCCAACAACCGCTGGTACTGGCAGTGAAGTCTCACAAGGCGCGATTATTACAGATACATCGCTACAGACAACTGACCGTTGGCGAAAGCGCGCAATCGTTACCCCTTTCAACATGGCGAACATCGCACTCCTAGATCCAGGCATAACGCTCGGTATGCCACCCGCACTCACTGCGGCGACAGGTATGGATGCCATCACCCATGGGATTGAGGCATATACGGCAACGAAATATCACCCGATTGCTGAGGGGGTCGCGTTGCAGGCACTCAAGATATTAAGTGCGAATATCCAAAAGGTCTATCATAATGGTGAAGACGTAACCGCGCGGGGAGAGATGCTCCTCGGATCGTGCATGGCGGCATTCTCTTTCCAGAAGGGGCTCGGTGCCGTCCACTCGTTAGCGCATCAGCTCTCAACAGACGCACCCATCCCGCACGGTGTCGCAAACGCTATCCTCCTGCCGCCCGTTATGGAATTTAACTTCTCTCACGCCAGCGAGAAGTACGCTGAAGTCGCACGCACCTTAGGCATAGACACCACTGACATGGATATTGACGAAGCGGGGAACGCTGCTATTGATAAGATTAGGGCGTTTAATACGGAATTGAATATGCCCGCGGGACTTGGGGCTGCAGGCTTAGATCGCGGAAAGATTCCAAAACTCGCAGCAGATGCTATGCTGGATCATTGTCACAAATTTAATCCGCGGGCGTGTACGGAAACCGATATGGTCGCACTCTTTCAAGCCTCCTTCTAAAAAAGGAAGTTCCCATCTTACCCAAAAACGTTTCTGACATAGATTACAGCATTTTTCTCCAAAATAGACGACTTTTTTTGCCGCTGGCAACTTCAGCGCAACTGACAAAATACTGATTTGGCAGTAGGATGATGAGGACTGTTGTATGAAAGTTTTGAAAAAAATGAGATATATCTTCGGTGTGCTGCTGGTAGTGCCCCTGCTCTTCAGCGGCACGCCCGTAGTACATGGATTCGCGACAGACGGCTTTTCACCGCATCACCTTGAAGTGAAAGTGTTGATGCCCCATATTTTCAAACCGCAGTGGAAGATCGGATACCGTTATCACATAGATTGTAAGCCAGAAGAAAGACAAAACGGCAAGGAACTGGAGGATGCTATGTCAGCCTCACTTCGGAGCTGGCTCGAGCCGCTCAAGGAACTACAACCAGGACGACCGATTGTTGATAGGTTCGTCTATGAACTACAGCCTGACTTTGACCCCAATCAATTCAATCAATTCGACCGCAATCAACCTGAAGACGTGGACAGAATAAGAGAGATATTGAGAGAGGAATTCGGAGACATCGATCTGCGGGTGACTTTCGAGTGCACACTAGCCCCCACATCCTTTGCTCGGATAGGGGAGCTTTTCCCACCTATGGTAGTCATGCGAATGGGGACGACAGAAGTTACGCCTATGATGCTCGCTGTCCTTACCCATGAGTTTGGGCATGCCTTCGGTTTGCTTGATACTTATGTTGTTCATCCTGACGCTCTGCCTAGTCTAGGTGGGTTGAAGCAGACAATAGGCACGCAGCCAGCATCAGTGATGGCAGCATTGCTTGACGATAACCCGCTAACCATCGGCGAAGACGACAAGCGTGGCATCATCTGGCTTTATAAATACCATCATGAAAACCTTGCTCCAGGTGATTGTTTCTTTGATGACTACGTTTCTGTAGAGTACGGAAGAACGACAGGTGGTTGCGAGCCCAGATACCCGTTTATCTTTGAGACCAAACACAATCCTCCTGAATATGCACTGCAATTACTTGAGGATGACCCCGCCATTGACATCAATGCACAGGATGTAGGTGGAATGACTGCGCTGCACTATGCTGTCATGTATGAAAAGGTGGAGATCGTCCAAGCCTTACTCGCTCATGAGGACATCAAGCCCTCACTCAAGAACAAACAAGGTCAGATACCTCTCGACACCGCACATGCAGCTAATCATATCGCCATTATCAACATGTTTCCCAAAAACAAGCAAGACCATACACCCCTCGACGTTGCACCTGGAACTAATCTCACAACGACCTGGGGAGCAATGAAGCAGCAATGAACTCGACATCGCACGTGCAGCTAATCACATCGCCATTATCAACATGTTTCCTGAACTACCGCGGCGCAAAGAAGATGTCAACACTGTTTCCGATCTTTCTCTTGCTTCTGTTTTCAGGAGTTCCCTGTCGCCAAGTTTCGCACAAGAATACACACGGTAACGACTTTTTTGCCGCTGGCAACTTCAGCGCAACTGGCAAAATACTGATTTGGCAGTAGGATTATGAGGACTATTGTATGAAAGTTTTGAAAAAAATGAGATATATCTTCAGTATGCTGCTGGTAGTATCCCTCCCCTTCAGTGTCACGCCCGTAGTACATGGATTCGTAACGACAGGGCATTCGGAGGGCGCGTTTCCGTTGGACGAATACAAGTTACTCATTACCAAGGTTCATAAGCCGCAGTGGAAGATCGGATACCGTTATCACATAGATTGTAAGCCAGAAGAAAGACAAAACGGCAAGGAACTGGAGGATGCTATGTCAGCCTCACTTCGGACATGGCTCGAGCCGCTCAAGGAACTACAACCAGGACGACCGATTGTTGATAGGTTCATCTACGAACTACAGCCTGACTTCGACCCCAATCAATTCAATCAATTCGACCGCAATCAACCTGAAGACTTGCAGAGAATATGGGAGATATTGGGAGAGGAATTCAGAGAGATCGATCTGCGGGTGACTTTTGAGTGCACTCCAGGAATATCCTTTGCCGGGATAGGGCTGCTTTTCCCACCCAAAGTAGTCATGCGAGTGGGGACAAAAACCACACCCCGTATGCTCTGGGTCCTTAACCATGAGTTTGGGCATACCTTCGGCTTGAGTGATACTTATGCTCGTGTGGGAGTTATGCGTAGTCGGGGTGGGTTGAAGTGGACAACAGGCACGCAGCCAGCATCAGTGATGGCAGGATACAGGTTTGGCGATACACCGCTAGCCATCGGCGAGGACGACAAGCGTGGCATCGTCTGGCTTTACAAATACTATTACGAAAACCTTGCCAAAGATGATTGTTTCTTTGATGACTATGTTTCTGTAGATTACGGAAAAGGGGTAGGTGGTTGCGAGCCCAGATACCCGTTTATCTTTGAGACCAAACACAATCCTCCTGAATATGCACTGCAATTACTTGAGGATGACCCCGCCATTGACATCAATGCACAGGATGTAGGTGGAATGACTGCGCTGCACTATGCTGTCATGTATGAAAAGGTGGAGATCGTCCAAGCCTTACTCGCTCATGAGGACATCAAGCCCTCACTCAAGAACAAACAAGGTCAGATACCTCTCGACACCGCACATGCAGCTAATCATATCGCCATTATCAACATGTTTCCCAAAAACAAGCAAGACCATACACCCCTCGACGTTGCACCTGGAACTAATCTCACAACGACCTGGGGAGCAATGAAGCAGCAATGAACTCGACATCGCACGTGCAGCTAATCACATCGCCATTATCAACATGTTTCCTGAACTACCGCGGCGCAAAGAAGATGTTAACAGTGATGGTGTAGTCAACATTTTAGATTTAGTGAACAGCGAGGAGGTTCATGCAGCAGACACTGGTTTCGATATTTTTCTTGCTTCTGTTTTCAGGGGTATCCCCGTCTACAGGTTTCGCACAAGAACACACACGGTTCAGTTTACCAGACGATACCGACCCATACCTAAAAAAAGAGGGTAGAATCACCGCGATACACTATTCGCCAAACAACCGAGGGTTGGCAAGGAAAAACTACCGTGGGAGGCGTAAAGGCTTTATTTTTGGCTTGGGTGTCGGAGTCGGTGGGACCAGTTTTACGCAACCGCTCGCGCAATACTATTGGAGAGGGACGCAGGCAACCGACTGGTCAACCAAGCGTTTCATAAGATCCGCCCTGATCACAGAGTTGAAAATCGGACACGGACTCACCGACCAGTTCCTACTCTACTACACGAGCCGCATTTCATGGCTCCCCCTCCAACATTTCGCCAACGATACCACGGTTGCTAATGGAGCAGCCGGAATGGGGTTCATGTTTTTTCCATTCCGAAGGATAGGTCTTTACTTCGTCGGGAACATCGGATTGGCAACACTCGTAACATGGCAACCCCCGCTTACATTGGAAAATGCCAGACAGACCGGGGTTTCTGTCTCAGGCGGTATCGGTTATGAATTCTTTTCTCACTGGAGTATTGACTTCACAATGAACTCGGGGAGTGCCACGATGACGAAAGTTGATGACCCAAGGGAAATAGCACTCACAAATGAGATTGTCACTTTTTCAGTCAATCTCAGGATGCTCGCTTATTAGCACATTTTCTGGAGATGAAATCATGTGGCGAAAAAGAAGTTTTGGAACTCGGATGACTGTGCTATTGACGATAGCCGTATCGGTATGCCTGCTGAGTTGTGGGGATGAGATTGATTTTGACTTTGACCAAGAACGCACCGAGGAGCCTCTCAAATTTATTGAATTTGTCCTTTTTCCGACAGCCCCTTACATTGATAAGTCCTACATAGAAAAGATCCCAGAAGACGAAGTGGCATTTAGAAATATTGATTTTGAATCCGAAATAGAAGCGATTCAGGAGGTCTATCGTACTTTCACTAAAGCCTATCTATCAAAAGATATGAGGGCACTTTCCAAAACCTTAGACCGAGCAGCGGGAATCGAATATGGAACTAGCACTGCCACTGTCTATGGGTGGTACGATGTTAAAATTTATATTGAAGTAAATTGGGGGCTCCCCACTTTCTGGAGGGAATGCCAGAATGCTCTGAATTGGTCGCTGACCAACTTTTATATCCGTCCCAAAAATGTTAAGGTGCCTTGGACAGAAGCAAGCGCGACAGGTAACATGTTCTACTATAGGGTGGATTTTCCTCTTGTCTCTGTCTGTTACGTTGACATCGGACGTTTTTACTTCACAAAAAAATCAGGCGAGTGGCGCATTCATCAAATTGATGGGTCGAAATATTTTGCTGATGATAAATATAAAGTCCCTTGACAGGAATTCGGGAATCATACTTTTTTACTACATCCCAATCGGCACGATCCATCCGCGCGTCAACGCGGGTTTATACGCATTATCGCGTAAATAATCCGAGGTCTGCCACAAGCAAAGATGCTCGCCGTCCGGCATCCAGACAACAGCGGTCAGTTTCATAGTCGTACGGGCGATAGGGTACTTCTTACCGCTTTCAAGGTCATAAACCCAGACTTTCCAGCGGATACCCTCGCAGTCCTCACGCTCCAGATACGCCAATCGTTTACCTATTGGCGACCACGATGGCGATGTATGTTCCAGAATCTCGCTCTGCGTCTGTGCACTCACTGTTTCCGATAGATGTAACTGCTTATCAATTCGCTCTCCGGGTCGATTGCTGCCCGACAAAACATAAGCGATCTGTGTCCCGTCTGCTACCCAGTCCAATTGACGGACCTGTTGGTGCTGCGTCTGAATCTCTTTTATGCGTTGCCCTTCTATATCTTGAATACGGATACCGACGTACTTTGAACTGTGGACACCGAAAGCGACACGCGTGCCGTCGGGAGCCCAAGCGGGCGCAGACAGATAGGTATAACGCTGACGACGTTCAATCGGTACACGGGCAATCGCACTTAAACCGCTCCCGTCACTATTGACGCGATAAACAATGTCCAGCCCTTTTTCGTGTCTTCTAAATACCAAGCGGTTGGATGTTGGTGAAAATGCAGGTCCATCACCACGGGCTAATTTTTTTGTCTGTCCGAACTTCCAATCCACTGTGTAGATGTACCGTTCACCATTTTCGTCAACCTCAAATGCTACGAGTCTGCTGTCCAGCGACCAGGAGACATGTGGATTGTAAAAATTTCCGGTGTAGTACTTCCGCACCCGTTCCCCTTTTCGATCCATAATCCATAACTCGCTTGCACGCCAGTACCTACTCCTCAAATCATCCCTTTTCAAGAATGCGATTAACGCTCCATCCGGGCTCCAACGCGGGGACTCAGCACCTTCTATCAACGCCAGGCGACGTGGAGATACTTTTGACTGATTACTCAGACCGCAAAAAGTGGTGTTGAACAAGATACCGTCGGTTTCCTCAAACTCTCCAAAGCCGAATGTGTCCATCCATCCGCGAACTCCGTTTGGCAGTTCGACCTCATACCATCCCTCTGAAACCCGCATAATTGGCAAACGCGCCCCATCGTTGAGGTGTAATAGCACAGACATACCGTCTTTCGTCGCATAAACCGGTGCAGCGTCGTGTACGACGACCCCCCACCGTCTGCTCTCTTCAGGTACGCTTGCTCCGGTTGTGTTCGTAAATGCGTAAACATATCCGTCACCGGATGCTGCGTAGAGAATGCCGTCAGAGATAGCGGGCGCAGCGTCCACAAAACCACCTGTCCGGTAAGTCCAGGTTTCCGTCTGTGATGCCGAGTCAAATCCATGAATCTGTCCATCGCGTGCACCGATGTAGACAGTGCCATTTGCTGTAACGGGATAACTCTCACTCCCCGCTGTCTGCTCACGCCATACCTTCGCGTTGTGCTCTGGGAACACCGGACGAAACACGCCATTTGCACACCCATATTCAATGCCTTGGATTCGGACTGTCCGTTCCCGCATTGCCTCAAGTTCGCCTGTCCTTGCGTTCAGCAGATAGATTTTTGATCGGAATGCGCCGACGTAAACTTTGTTGTCAGCAACAACCGGTGGCGCGTCCATCCAACTTTTTGTTTTGAATTCCCACAACTTTTCGCCTGTTTGTGCGTTCAATGCATAGACTTTATTGTTCCGTGCATTGAAGTAGATCCTATCCCCGAGCACGACCGCAGAATAGCGGATAGCATCCCCCGCATCAAACACCCATTTGACTCCCCACTGTTTCGCATTTAACGCGTATAACTTCCCATCAGTTGATCCGATGTACAAGGTCCCGTTTGCAATCACTGGCGAGGCGTAAATCGGTCCACCCGTCTTAAATTTCCACAGCAATTCCAGGGGCGGCGTGAGGTTTTTATCTGGACTGACGCCAGAAAAGCCTAAATTGTGCATGAACGTATGCCAATCTTCGGCACGTGGGGGTGGTGTAACGGATGCCATCACTTCAGGAGATGCGGATTGCTCAACCGCCGACTGGCGCGATGACTCTTGCTGCGCTGAATCGCATCCCCAAACGAACAGGAACACGAGTAATGCTATGAGTTGTTTTCTGTTCCAGAGGTACACATTAATCCTTCACGAAGTGTCGGTATCTGATTTTACGATAAGATTTCTTATTAACTTATCATCTTACCATATTATTGAATAGTGTGCAACTGAAATAGTTTGCCTGATGCTTTTCGTGTAAAAGCTGCCATTAAACAATGATAGCCGTTCACATTTCCTGAAGAAAGTCGAACTGATTTGCAACTAAAAAACTGGAAAAAGATACACTATTGTTCTATCGATTTTGAATTAAGGATTGGTTCGTAGTAGGGTGATTTATCACACGTCCGACGATCAATAACGGGCAATGAATGGTTTCCCTACTACAAACTATATTTGCCTATTTTCCCTGAACACTGTAAAAATTGCGAAAAATTTGAATTTGTGGCAAATCTGTGTTAAAATTTAATTCCTATAAATGTCATACCATTTCACATTTTATTGCAAGCGGTGAACGCGAATGAACACGTTTGAATCCAAATTGGGTGAAGTCGATCCGCAGATTGTGGAAATCGCCTCTAAAGACTTGACACGCCAGCAAAATTCTCTCATGCTAATCCCATCGGAGAACTACGCCAGCCGTGCGGTTATGGAGGCGCAGAGTACTATTCTCGCTAACAAGTATGCCGAGGGCTACCCTGGTGAACGTTACTATAACGGGTGTAAGTTTATGGACGAAACCGAGTCGCTCGCGATTGCGCGCGCCAAAGCACTCTTCGGTGCCGAACACGTTAACGTCCAACCACACGCAGGCAGCCAAGCGAACATGGCGGTCTACCACGCGCTGCTCGAACCCGGAGACACGGTTTTAGGTATGTCCCTCAGTCACGGTGGACATCTCACCCATGGTGATAATGTCAACTTTTCGGGACGCTATTACAATGTTATTGCGTATGGTGTAGATGCCAAGACTGAACGTATTGACATGGCAGAGATTGCGCGGCTTGCCCAAGCGCATCGTCCAAAACTCATTGTTGTTGGGGCAACTGCTTATCCTCGACATTTCGACTTTGCGGCGTGGCGAGAGGTCGCCGATTCGGTGGATGCGTATCTACTCACAGATATAGCGCATATCGCAGGACTTATCGCAGGTGGCGTTCATCCAGACCCTGTTCCATATAGCGATGTGGTTACGACTACAACCCATAAAACCTTACGCGGTCCCCGTGGTGCCATGATTATGTGTAAATCTGAATACGCAAACCAGATTGACCGTGCTGTTTTCCCCGGTCTACAAGGTGGTCCCTTTCTTCACACAGTCGCGGCGAGAGCTGTCGCCTTCAAGGAAGCCAGCGAACCCGCTTTTAAAACATATCAAGCGCAGATTGTTAAAAATGCCAAAGCACTCGCTGCGCGGCTCATCGAAAATGGGTTCCGGTTAGTGAGCGGCGGCACGGATAATCATCTGATGCTGATCGATCTCACTTCCAAATACGAAAAACTCAGTGGACGACAAGCCGCAGATCACTTAGAAGATGCTGGAATTATCGTTAATAAAAATACCATTCCTTTCGACAAACGGAAGCCAAGAACCACGAGCGGTCTACGTATCGGGACTCCCATGATTACCACGCGCGGTATGAAAGAAGATGACATGGTTCAGGTCGCCGATTACATCGCTGAGACGCTTGAAAATAGACAAAAAGTCTCCATTAAACGCCGAATTCGGAAGAAGGTTGAGGAATTCTGCACACAATTCCCGATTTACGAGTATTTAAAATAGTTGTCGGTTATGGACTACGAAGCAGCACTTGCCTATATTGAAGCGTTCATCGACTATGAGAGAAGTCCTGACTTTGCTCGGCAGACAAGATTCTATAATCTAAATCGGATTTCGTTGTTATTGGAGCAACTCGGTAATCCGCAAGAGAGGCTGCGGGTCATCCATATTGCTGGAAGTAAGGGGAAAGGTTCGACCGCCGCACTTATTGCGTCGGTGCTTACTCGTGCAGGCTATAAGACCGGCTTGTTTACATCTCCGCATCTCATTACACCCCGAGAGAGGTGCCGAATTGATGATGAACTCATTTCGGAGGCGGCACTTGCTTTCTATATGGATAGGCTCAGGCCCGTAATTGACGCTGTTTCCGCTTCTGAGTTCGGACGCGTCTCGTTTTTTGAAATATACACCG
Source organism: Candidatus Poribacteria bacterium (assembly GCA_028820845.1). Taxonomy (NCBI): domain Bacteria; phylum Candidatus Poribacteria; species Candidatus Poribacteria bacterium. Next base: position 65,556 of record JAPPII010000076.1, on the reverse strand, counting down.
CGCTTGCCTTTTCCTATTTCGCTGACAAAGCGACGGATTTCGCTGTTATCGAAGTCGGTTTAGGCGGCAGACTTGACGCAACAAATGTCGTCACACCTGTCACAACCGTTATTACACCGATCGGTTTGGAACATACGACGATCTTGGGCGAAACTTATGCCGAAATCGCAAGCGAGAAAGCAGAAATCATTAAACACGGGTGTCCGCTTGCACTTGCACCACAACATCCAGAAGCACAAGCCGTACTTGAAAAGATCGCCAAGGAACGGAATGCTCCAATTGTTGAAGTCAAAGATTTTATCCGAAGTGACTTTAGTACCGCTACCCCTCAGATCGTCTACAATATCGACGGTCTGCCTGTAGCACAGCACTTCGATGTGGCAACCCATTCGGAGCATTATCCGCAGCTGACTCTTCCACTTTTGGGACACCATCAATGTGTGAACGCCCTAACAGCACTCGCCGGGATTGAATGTCTGAAACGGCAAGGATATGGGATCTCGAAGGCGAGCGTTTACGCCGGATTCAAAAATGTAAAATGGGAGGGGCGGGTTCAACGAATTAAATCGATCCCGATTGTTGTGCTTGATGGTGCACACTCTCCCGTTTCAATGGAAGCCTTGTGTCGAACGCTCCGAGAAAGTTTTCAATACGATCAGATGATTTTCGTAGTGAGTTTAATGCGAGATAAGAACCTTACAGAAGTTGGTAATATTGTCTCAAAGAGTGCTGATACTGTGATTGCTACACAGGTTAGTGATAACCCGCGTGTTATGCCCGCTGAAACAATACGGAACGCATGGGCTGGGACATGCAGGAAGCTTACGGTCTGTCCAGACCCAGAAAAGGCGATTGCAAAGGCACTGTCCGATGCCTCACCTACAGATTTAATCTGTATCACAGGTTCGCTTTATCTTGTCGGCCAGGCATTGAAACAATTCTCGGTTTCGGACAGCAACAACTGGTAGCAGGGATTTCCAAATCCCAACATCAGTAGCTCTATGGCGTGAAACGGTAAAGAATATAATAAATTGAGGTGATGGTACAAATTAGGACTTACGCATGCTGCTCTTTTGTAGCACAAACTTCATAGTTTGTGGCAGGAGACTGCTGAGTTTTCCGAAAATTCTCATCTAATAGAACGGACTGCAGTCAAAATTGCGTAAGTCCTACAAATTTTTGATAAAATTTAACAAGAAAACGGTTTTAGATAGGGACCCGTATTATTGGCGAAGGTCTCAACAAAACCGAGCAGGACTCCAATTTTTAAAGAAACAAGAAAAGAGAGGTCTTTAATGCGTGAAATCAGCTGCAAAAGACGGTGGTTAAGTTGGAAAACACTTCTAACATCTCTTCCCGTTTTGAATTTAGCCACCGTAGCTTTTGCCCAAACAGAACCCCACCCGACTATCCCTACAGTGTGGTGGATTGCCCCAATCGGTTCCCTCATTGCTTTGGGATTTGCTTACTACTTCTACCGTGCCGTCATGAAACAGGATGAGGGCAACAAAGCAATGCGCGACATCGCACAATCTGTCCGTGAAGGTGCAATGGCATATCTCAGACAACAATACAAAGTAGTGGTGCTGGTTTTTGTTGTGCTTTGTCTCATTTTTCTCTTCATGGCATTCGTCCTTAATGCCCAAAACAAGGTAATCCCGTTTGCCTTTCTTACAGGCGGCTTCTTCTCAGGACTCTGCGGTTTCCTCGGCATGAAAACAGCGACTAATGCCTCCGCACGCACCACGAGTGCAGCGATGCAAGGACTCAACGCCGGATTAAAGGTCGCCTTCCGTGCTGGCGCAGTTATGGGATTGGTCGTTGTCGGGTTCGCGCTCCTTGATATCACCGCATGGTTTCTGGTCCTCTACTATCTCTTTCCCAAAATATTCCCCGGATTTCTATCTGAAGTGAATCCGCTACCGCAGATTACGGTGATTATGCTGAGTTTCGGGATGGGAGCTTCAACACAGGCGTTGTTCGCTCGCGTGGGTGGCGGAATCTATACAAAGGCTGCCGATGTCGGGGCTGACCTTGTCGGAAAAGTGGAGACAGGGCTTGCAGAGGATGACCCGCGTAACCCCGCTGTCATCGCTGATAACGTCGGTGATAACGTCGGTGATGTCGCAGGCATGGGAGCAGACCTTTATGAGTCTTACGCTGGATCAATCCTCGCAACTGCTGCCCTCGGTGTTGCCGCTGTCGCTGCAAATAATTACAACGATCTTGCGCTTCAACTTAAATACCTCGCAGCACCCATGATTATCGCTGGTATTGGGGTAATCCTCTCCATTCTCGGTATCTATCTCGTCCGGACAAAAGAGGGCGCATCAATGAGTCAGTTGATGGGATCCCTTAACTTAGGCATTAACGGAAGTGCTATAGGTATCGCGCTTGTCTCGCTGCCTGTGCTTATCTACCTTGAGCTACCCAATGCATGGCAGATTTGGGGTGCGATTGTTGCTGGACTCGTCGCAGGCTTGATTATCGGGAAAGTCACTGAAGTCTTCACGTCTCACGACTACGGTCCGACACGTGCTATCGCAAAACAGGCACAAACCGGACCCGCAACCGTGATTATTGAAGGCGTTGCGGTCGGTATGGAATCGACTGCAATCCCTGTCATCACTATCGTCACCGCGGTCGCTATCAGTTATTACCTCCCGGGCGGCATGCAGGAACCGTTGATGGGGCTTTACGGGGTCGGTATCGCTGCGGTCGGCATGCTCGCCACACTCGGTATCACGCTTGCCACGGATGCCTACGGACCCATTGCAGACAACGCTGGTGGAAATGCTGAAATGGCAGAGCTCGATAAAAGCGTCCGGGAACGCACAGATCAGTTGGACGCACTCGGAAATACCACCGCCGCAACAGGTAAAGGCTTCGCTATCGGTTCGGCAGCACTAACAGCCCTCGCACTCTTAGCCGCCTATATTGAAGAGATTCGGCACGGGCTCAGTGACCTGGCAGGACAGAAAACCCTTGAGATACCCGGTGAAGGCATGGTTGATACGGCGAAGGTTTCAATTAGCCAATTCATGGACTATTACGACGTTACCCTCATGAACCCCCAAGTTCTCATCGGACTGTTCATTGGTGCGGTGATGGCATTCTATTTCTGTGCTTTGACGATGAAAGCCGTCGGACGTGCTGCGGGTGCTATGGTCGAAGAGGTCCGCCGTCAATTCCGCGCGAAACCCGGTATTATGAAAGGTGAAGAGAAGCCAGATTATGCCCGATGTGTCGAGATTTCAACAGTTGGGGCACAACGCGAGATGATTTTTCCATCGCTCATTGCCATTGTTGTCCCCGTTGTAGTCGGCTTAGTTTTTGATGTCGGCGGGGTGCTCGGTCTACTGACGGGCGGCTTAGCAACGGGTTTCGTTCTCGCAATCATGATGGCAAACGCCGGCGGCGCGTGGGACAATGCCAAAAAATTCATTGAGGAAGGCAAACACAAAGACGAATACGGTGAAAAAGGGTCAGATGAACATAAAGCCACTGTTGTCGGTGATACCGTCGGTGACCCGTTCAAAGACACCTCTGGTCCCTCGCTTAACATTTTGATTAAGTTGATGTCTATGGTATCTGTCGTCTTTGCCGGACTCATCGCCAAGTACGGCGGCATGCTTAGCAGCTGGCTGGGTATGTAGTACACTTCATACACCTTGAATTTTAGGAGAAAATAGAAAAAATGTCCAATAAATTGAAACCCCGAAGTTATGCGATTACCGATGGTCCCGACCGCGCCGCCGCACGCACGATGCTCATGTTCGGCAACGGTGGACTCGCGCCAGAGGACCTTGACAAACCAATTATCGGGGTTGCCAATACATGGATCGAGATCGGACCTTGTAACTTTCACCTGAGACGGCTCGCCGCCAAGGTCAAAGAAGGAATTCGCGCCGCGGGCGGTACGCCTCTTGAATTCAACACTGTTAGCATTTCTGATGGCATTACCATGGGCACCGAAGGCATGAAAACCTCGCTCATCAGTCGAGAAATCATCGCTGATTCCATCGAATTGGTTTCCATCGGGAACATGTTTGATGCCGTCGTAGCGCTCTGTGGATGCGACAAAACCGTTCCCGGCACTGTCATGGCATTGGCGCGGTTAGACATTCCCTCGCTCACACTTTATGGCGGTTCAATCATGCCGGGCAAGTTTCAGGGACGTGATGTCACGATTCAGGACGTATTTGAAGCGGTCGGCCAACATGCGGAAGGCACGATAACTGTTGAGGAACTTGACGACCTGATTAGTAAAGGGTGTCCTGGTCCCGGCGCATGCGGTGGGCAATTTACTGCGAATACGATGGCGACAGCCGTTGAAATGTTAGGTATTGCACCGATGGGAAGCGGGAGCGTTCCTGCTGTCGTCGAGGATAAGGACAATGAGGCGTACAAAGCCGGGCAACTCATCATCGACATGCTCGCTGCTGACCGGCGCCCCAGTCAGATTATCACCCGTAAGTCGCTTGAGAATGCTATTACCTCTGTTGCCGCAACTGCTGGTTCGACCAACGGCGTTCTACACCTCCTCGCTATTGCGCACGAAGCACAGGTCCCGATAACACTTGAAGACTTCCACGCCATTAGTCAAAGAACTCCTGTGTTAGCCGACCTGAAGCCGGGCGGACAGTTTGTCGCGAACGATCTCTATGAAGCGGGAGGTATTCCGTTCTTGGCGAAACGCATGGCGGAGGCGGGTTTGCTTCACACCGACGAACTCACGGTCACAGGTAAAACTATTGGTGAAGAGGCGAATGCATCGACTGAAACCGAGGGACAGGTGGTCGTTAGACCCGTGGATGCACCGCTTAAACCCACAGGTGGTTTTGCTATCTTACGGGGTAACCTCGCGCCCGATGGGTGTGTTCTCAAGTTAGCCGGACAGGACAAAACCCTTCATCGTGGTCCAGCGCGTATCTTTGAGCGTGAAGAGGACACCTTCGCCGCTATTAAAGGTGGGGAGATTAAACCCGGCGACGTGGTTGTTATCCGTTATGAGGGACCCACTGGGGGGCCTGGCATGCGCGAGATGTTGGGCGTAACGGCAGCAATTGTCGGGGCGGGTTTGAGTGAAGATGTCGCCCTTTTAACAGACGGTAGGTTTTCTGGCGCGACACACGGTTTCATGATCTGCCATGTCGCGCCTGAAGCGGCAAAGGGCGGGCCCCTTGCTATCATCCAAGAGGGAGATGAAATCGTCATTGATGCTAAGGCACGCAAGCTTGACGTTCAACTCTCCGACGCGGAAATTCAGGCACGTTTTGAGCAGTGGACACCCCCTGAACCGCTTTATACCCGCGGTGTCATGGCGAAGTACGCAAACGCTGTATCTTCTGCTTCTCAAGGTGCTGTAACAGGATAACACAGAGGCATCCAAATGGATATGTTGGAAGAACTTAAAGCGCGCGACGCGCGCATCGAAAGATTGGAACATGCCCTTTTGTTAGTGTTGAGTTTAAACGTTGGGAATCATCTCGACAAGTCTTCTCAGAACTGTTTTAGCCATGTCCCGTCTTTTGCAGTAGAGCAGATGAAAACCCTTGTTGCTGAGGCTGGGACTACAGAGAAAGTCATTGAAGACCTGCTTGCTGCCTGTGAGGAGCGTTTTCGTATTGAATTGGAAGCGTTAAGTCGCTAACCTATAATTTTGCCAGAGATCTCGGCTCTAAAAATAATGAGTCCTCCTCTGGTTATCGGAGTGTGTGTCATGAGTCAACAGAAACCGATTATCCTCAACCAATCAGAACTTGATTGGGAAACTTGGGACGATCCAGACCTCGCTGCCAAGAGTCCGATCCGTTGGAAAATCCTTATATCCGGTGAACGCGGACCGAGTGGTCGGCTGTCTACTGGCATAGCAGAGATGGCTCCCGGAACCCTACTTCCCCTTCATTATCATGAACCCGAAGAGACGTATTATGTTATCAGCGGTTCCGGGTATGTAACAGTAGAGGATTGTGAGGCATCGCTCAGTGCGGGGGCATCCGTTTTCATACCCGCTAATGCCAAGCATTCGCTCCGTTGCACCGGGACCGAGAATCTAATTTTTTTATTCACGTTCGCAGCCGACCGCTTCGATGAAATCGTCTATCATTTCGATGTAGATTAGCAAGTTAGCGGTTGGAAGGTAAGTTACTGAATGTCAATATTAAAAACAACAAGTGCTAAACCTATCATTTCCAATGCAGATGCTAGCCTAATAGACATTGGCGACGGCATTGTCCGACTTGAACTGCATAGCAAGTTGAACATCATTGAAGATGGAACGCTGGAGATGTTTGAGGCAGCATTGGACGAGGTAGAAGCCAATTACGCAGGTATGATTGTCGCCACAGAAGCGAAAAACTTTTCGGTCGGACTCAACCTTATCCTTCTGCTGGAGCGTGCTAAGAACCAAGATTGGGACGCAATTTCGGCAACAGTCCGCAAACTCCAGCACGTTTGTACGAGACTTCGGAGTGTATCAAAACCTGTTGTGGCAGCGACAAAGGGCATGGCACTCGGTGGCGGGTGTGAACTCGCGTTCGGTGCTGATGCCGTGCAAGCCTTCACGGAAAGTTCCATCGGACTCGTTGAACTCCGCGTTGGACTGATCCCCGTTGGTGGTGGTACGAAGGAGATGGCACTTCGCTGTCTGGAGGGTGTAACCCTTCCCGCACCCGTCCAAACGCTATTTCCTTATGTCAATAAGGCTTTTGACACACTCCGAGACTCGAAGGTCTCTCAGAACGCAGCAGAGGCAGTCGAACTCGGTTATCTCCGACAGACGGATTCGATCTCGTCAAATCAAGAGACGCATCTTGACGATGCCAAGCAACTTGTCCTCTCAATGCACGAAGCGGGTTACCATCAACCCGAACCTCCAGAGATGTTTGTACTCGGTGAGGAAGGGATTACGCGACTTCATCTACAGACGCATCTACTTCGACAAGCGGATGCTATTGATGACTATACGCAGCACCTCGCTAATAGATTAGCGTATGTCCTCTGTGGGGGCAAACTTTCAGCCCCACAGTTTGTTGCCGAACAGTATATGCTTGACTTGGAACGCGAGGTATTTCTCAGTCTTTGTGGCGAACAAGGGACGCACGCCAGAATAGAGGCAACGCTCCAGAGAGGAAGAAAATGAAGCAGACGATCCCGAACGCCGTCATCGTATCCGCTGTACGCACAGCCGTAGGGAAAGCCGGTAGAGGTGCTCTGAAGAACACACGTCCGGACGAACTTGCCGCTGCTGCCCTCCGCGGCACAGTCGAGCGACTCCCACAACTCGATCTGGAGGCGGTGGACGACGTTATCATCGGGTGCGCCACACACGAGGGACCGCAAGGCTATAACCTCGCCCGAATCGCAAGTTTACGCGCTGGGTTTCCGGTTTCCGTGCCTGCCATCACAATCAACCGATTCTGTGCATCGGGTTTAGAAACAATCACGATGGGTGCTGAGCAGATTCTATCCGGACGTGCTGAGGTGGTTATCGCTGGTGGTGTAGAGAGTATGAGTCAGGTACCGTTCGGTGTGAACCTCTCGCCGAACCCAGCACTCATAGAACACGCACCCGATGCCTATCTCAGCATGGGTTTGACGGCTGAAAATCTGGCGCGGAAATATAGTATATCTCGTGACGCACAAGATGCTTATGCTTATCAGAGCCACCGCAAGGCAATCGCCGCGATTGATTCGGGTAAATTCCAAAAAGAAATTGTCCCGCTCAAGATAGAAGAGACACACTTTAACTCAGCAGAAACGCCTGAAACTGTGCGTACTGTTTTTGATATCGATGAAGGACCGCGTCGGGATACTTCATCAGAGGCGTTGGCATCGCTCAAGCCTGTTTTTCATAAAGACGGTACAGTGACGGCTGGTAATGCCTCGCAGATGAGCGACGCTGCTGCCGCTGTCGTCCTGATGTCTGAGGCACGCGCGAAAGCGGAAGGTTACGAACCCTTAGTCCGTTTCGTCAGTTACGCGACAGCCGGTGTTCCTCCTGAAATCATGGGGATCGGACCCGTGCCCGCAATCCCAAAGGCACTCACATCCGCAGGACTCACTTTAGCGGATATAGATATTATAGAACTCAACGAAGCATTTGCCGTGCAAGCCTTGTCTGTAATTCAAGAGGTGGGATTGCCGACTGAAAAGGTAAACGTCAATGGGGGTGCAGTCGCTCTGGGACATCCACTCGGTTGCACTGGCGCGAAACTCACGGTAAGCCTGATTAATGAGATGCGTAGGCAAAATCACCAATACGGTATGGTAACAATGTGTGTCGGCGGAGGCATGGGTGCCGCCGGTATTTTTCAGATTTTTTCTTAAGAGGTAATTATAAAAATATGCAAACGCACGTCTATCTCTCTATAGCAGGAGAAAACAGAATCGCTATCTATACATTCGATGTCTCTAATGGTAGTATTGAATTACAGGAAAATATTGGTGTTAGTGGCTCTCCGGGTCCCTTAGCACTCTCGCCGTGTGGCAACTACTTATACGCCGGGCTTCGATCGAGTCGAGAAATCGCAAGTTTCCGTATTGATGAAGGGACGAGACATCTTTCACACTTGCGGACAGTCCAACTTGATGCCGATACGTGTTATATTGCAACGGACAAAACGGGGAATTTCCTATTATCTGCCTATTACGGTGCAGGCAAAGTTACCGTTCATGCAATCGGCGACGATAAAACTGTCCAAGGCGAACCGCTTCAGACCGTTGAGACCGATATACACGCGCACTGCATTGAGACAGATGCCTCAAACCGGTATGCCTTTGTCCCGCATACTGTCCCTCGCAATGCTATCTATCAGTTTCATTTCGACGAGGAGACAGGCACGCTCGCCCAAAATCCGGTTGGGAATCTCAATCCGGGTGCGCCGGTTGGACCACGACATTTCTGCTTTCATCCGAGCAAGCCAATCCTCTATTTCTCAAACGAGCAGGGATCCAGTGTCTCAGCGTATACGCTTCAAGAAGGGGAGCATCCAGGAATCTTGATGGATTTACAAGAAGACCTTTCTACTCTCCCCGCAGATTTTGAGGCAGATAACACCTGCGCCCAAATCCACATTGATCCGCAGGGGACGTTTCTCTATGTCTCCAACCGCGGGCATGACAGCATCGCAGAATTCACAATTGATGCAGAGAGCGGCAAATTAAGTGCTGTCGGTCATCAACACACTGAACCGACGCCGCGCGTTTTCAATATTGACGGAACAGGCAATTTCCTGTTTGTCGGTGGACAAGGCTCTGGCAGACTCGCCACCTATCGCATTGATCGAGACACCGGCAAATTATCGCCACTTGCAAACTACGCAGTTGGTGAAAATCCGATGTGGGTGCTTTTTATCTAAAGAGAGGAAATATGGCACGACGCGGAATTTTCATTACATTTGAAGGCGTAGAAGGCTCTGGCAAGACTACACAGGCACAACGGCTCGCAACCGCCTTGGGCTCAAATGTGCTACTGACCCGTGAACCCGGTGGCCCGCCTATTGCTGAGCGTATTCGCGATATTTTCCTCACATCCGAAGGCATAACGCCGATGACAGAGTTGTTGTTAATCGCTGCCGCACGGGCACAACACGTCCAAGAACTTATACACCCCGCATTGGCAGCGAACCAAATTGTCATATCTGATAGGTTTATTGACGCTTCAGTGGCTTATCAAGGCTACCGTGGCGGCATTGATCTGGCGTTTATTCACCAGTTAAATCGCATTGCCACGGGTGGGTTGACCCCTGACATCACCTTTATTCTCGATCTGCCCCCTGAGATCGGACTATCACGCCAACAGCAAGGGGGGGCGCATCGTGACCGTCTGGACAGAGAGGCGTTGGAATTGCATCGTAAAGTTCGCGAAGGATATCTATCTGTTGCGAAGGCGAACCCACATCGCGTCAAACTGATAGATGCTACGCAGTCTCCAGATGTTGTCCACGCCGAGGTCTTAGCCGAATATCAAGATTACGCATGGTAAGCGCGGTTTCCGAATTGCAGGTGCTTCTCCCTTTTTGGAAGGAAAAATGCAAAACCCAGTCATTGGACATCAACATATTATTGAACAACTCCAGCGAACCGTGGCATCGGATCGTATCGCGGGGGCATATCTTTTTGTCGGACGAACGGGTGTTGGAAAAGAGATGGTCGCTCGCTATTTCGCACAGCTGATCTTCTGCCAACAAGACGCACAGCCCCCTACGGTATGCGGAACATGTCTCGCTTGTCGGAAAGTGGATTCTGGAAACCATCCAGATCTACAGTTCATCCGACCTGAAGGCAGCCTACTGCGGATAGGACAAATTCGGGAGTTGCAAAAACAGATTATCTACGAGCCGCTTGAAGCGAGTCGGAAGGTTTACATCTTGACGGACGTGGAGCGGATGAATGCAGAAGCGGAGAACTGCTTGCTTAAAACGCTTGAGGAGCCGCCTGCCTCTTCTGTTTTGATTCTGCTTACGTCGAACATTCAAGTACTGCTGCCAACGACGCGTTCTCGTTGTCAGATCCTCCAATTTCACCCGATGCCGACGCAGGAATTAGTAGCGGTTTTGACGGATAGATTTTCAGTCACGCCGGAGCAGGCGACAACACTTGCAATTGCCGCAGGCGGGGCAATTGGAAAAGCAATCACCCAACTTGAAAAGGGGGGTGCACTTACCGAAGAAATCCCTGAGATCCTCAAGGAGACGGATTTATTGGCTGCTTTTAGGCTCGCCGAGAACTTCAAAGATAATCCTGAAACTTTAGATAGTTTGGTCACATGGTATCGCGACTTACTTTTTTTGCAACAAGGCGCACCACTCGAATTAATAACACATATTCATTCCGTTGAAGAGCTCCAAACACTTGTTCCCCATTATTCTCATCTGCGTATCCAACAAGCCATCCAGATCGTTTTTGATACCAAATCCCTTATCGAAAATACAAACACAAACGCCACCTTGGCTTTGGAAGTGATGTGTTTAAAATTATTGAAGTAGATTGTGTTTTTCGGTTTTAAGGGTAACAAAATTAGGCAGAAGCGGTTTGACAGACCGGTTCTCTTATGCTATAATTTTTTAACAAAAACCGGACTCCGAAAAAGGAAGGACAATGAGCACCTTTTACGTCACCACCCCGATCTATTATCCTAACAGTGAACCACACGCGGGAAATGCCTATACCACTATCGCTGCTGATGTCTTAGCGCGATATCACCGTCTCAAAGGCAATGAAGTTTGCTTTCTTACCGGTGTTGACGAACATGCTGCCAATGTATATAACGCTGCGAAAGAGGAAGGCCTCTCACCGCAAGCCTATTGTGATAAAATCGCGCCAACGTTCGTTAAACTCTGGGAACGCCTGAACATTTCACATGACATCTTTTTTCGGACAACAAGTGATGTGCACAAGCGCGGCGCGCAAAAATTCCTGAATGTGCTCTATGATAACGGTGATGTTTATAAGGGGAAGTACGAAGGGTATTACTGCCTCTCGTGCGAAGAGTTCTTTTCAGAGAAAGAACTAACGGACGAAAAAGTCTGTCCTGTTCATAAGCTACCACTGCAATGGTTGGAAGAGGAAAATTACTTTTTTAGACTTTCCAAGTATCAGGATCGTTTGCTCGCACATATCCACGAGAATCCGAACTTCGTCTATCCGCCAGCGCGTCGTAATGAGTTATTAAACTTTCTGGAATCTGGATTACAAGATGTAAGTATTTCTCGGGCTTCCTTATCTTGGGGAATTCCGTTTCCATTTGATCCGCAGCACATCATCTACATCTGGATAGAGGCTCTGAGTAATTATATTACTGCACTCGGTTATGAAACTGATAGCGAGCAGTACCGTACCTTTTGGCCCGCCGATGTTCACATGATGGGAAAAGACATCACCCGTTTTCACGCCCTGCTTTGGCCCGCAATGCTAATGGCTGCGGACTTGCCGCTTCCTAAACATATCGTCGGACACGGTTGGTTGACTAAGGACGGTGAGGCTCTGAGCAAAACGCGGGGTATCTTCATTGATATGGATGGCGACATCGCGACTTATGGGGTTGATCCCTTCCGTTATTACTTGCTGCGCGAATTCAGTTTCGGAAACGATGGTGACTACCGTCCTGCCCGTTTGCACGCCCGCTATAATGCCGATCTCGCAAACGATCTCGGTAATCTACTTAATCGCGTCCTCGGTCTACTCAACAAAAACTTTGAAGGCGTGCCTGCGCCAACAACACCCGGGGAATTCGATGACGAAATCAAAGCCATGGCGCAGACTACGATTGACCAGTTAGATGCGCATATAAAGACGTTCGCCTTTGATGCAGCGTTGGAAACCATCTGGGAGTTTGTCCGCCGCATCAATCGGTATGTCCAACAGACCCAAGTCTGGACGCTCGCGAAACCTGAAACGAAACCGAGAATGGGGACTGTCCTTTACAACAGTTTAGAAGCACTTCGGATTATCTCTGTCCTGATTTCACCTTTTCTTCCCGAAACGGCAGAGAAAATTCAGAACCAAATCGGTTTGACGACATTCGATACTGCCACAGAATGGGGAGGTCTATCCGTAGGAATACAGGTCAGCAGGGGTGAACCTATTTTCCCACGCATTGATACCAAAAAGCAAAAACAGCCGCAGCCGAAACCCAAGGCGAAACCGCAGCAGAAGCAGGAAAAGAAAACCACGGGCTTGATTTCCTTTGCTGATTTCCAGAAACTTGACTTACGGGTTGCGAAGATTCTCGCTGCTGAACCTATTGAAGGTGCCGACCGGCTCCTCAAATTACAGGTAGACCTCGGCACTGAAAAACGGCAACTCGTTGCTGGCATTGCTGAACATTACACCCCAGAAGTGTTGGTCGGAAAACAGGTCATAATCGTCGCAAATTTAGAACCCGCCACGATTCGCAACGTCAAATCACAAGGTATGGTGCTTGCAGGAAGCGGAGATTCTGTAGTTTTGGCAACCCTTGAAAAAGAGATGCCCCTCGGTACGCAAGTAAGGTAGCAAAAGGTTCTTAACTCGAAATATGGAAGGTCCAGGAGGGCTTTCCCCTCTATTCTTCCATACTTCCAATCGCTTTCCTTCATTTATTGAACAGATGCCAGGTATTGAAAATATCCTTAAAACCCGCATTCAGAGTAATAGAGCACACACCTTTGTCGTTGTTGTGCCGACCGATTCCGCACGTTTGCATCGCCAACGCGAATTGGTTGGTTATCATCCCAACCAAGCGGTTGCCAACTTGCGGGTCTATACACTCGGAAATTTCATTCAAAGGCTATATAACCAGGTCCGTCCAGCAAGACTGAACATCTCCCAAGGAGTCCAAAACCTCTGGCTGCATGAAATAGCAAATCCTCAATCGGTCAACCCTAATTCCCACCGTTATGATACCTTCCGACCCAGCCAAAACATTCCTGTGCCGGACAGCACGCTCTCTCTCATCGCAGACACAATTAACCGCCTTAAGGAATATGGAGAGAACGCGCTAAATATTGGAGATGGCGAATCACAAAATCCAACCGAAGATGACTTCTTTCGCATCTGTAACGATTATGAAACCAAACTCGGAGACCGTTGGATAGATGAACAAGGCAAGCGTCTGCACCTTGCTAACGCTAACAACTTTGATTCACTTATGATCGGGGCATTTCCAAGCATCAATCTTGTTGTTGTTGAAGGATTTACCGCCCTTTCTAAAGCCGACATCAAAATCTTGACTCACATTGCCAAGATACCCCAGATAGAAATGTGGTTCCGTACCGACTGGCTTGAAGGAAATGAGGGTTTATATAAAAACATCACCGATCTCGTCTCGCAATTTAGGACCGCAAGCGCCTACATTGATCCGAACTATGAACGCGATACCGATCAACATCCGCATTTCGCCGAGAACCTCTTTCGTGCCGATGCTACGTCCACGCATCTGAACCATAATGCTGATGACCCACCTCAGATTACAGTCCTGAAACCCGCTGACCGCTCCGAAGAGGTTGAGGAAATTGCACGCGGTATCCAAAAACACGTCTCAGACGACGACTGCAAGTTGAGTGAGGTCTGCGTTGCCTGCTACAATATAGGGTTGTACCAAGACCGTATCGCTGAGATTTTCCCTGCTTATGGGATCCCCTATTCGCTTAGGGAAAGCACGCCGCTGACAAAGTCAGAGGTTGCCAAATCAATCTTTTCTCGCCTTTCGTCAGATCGTACGCCACTAAACGATACTTATTTTTCTACGGTAAAGCCTGTATCCGACACACACCGGTTTCACCCAAGTAAGTTTCAGGAGTATGTTGATCACTTACTCAAAAAGGGAGAGGTCCTCCAGCGTATTCTAAACCCGATGTTCGGAAGAAGCCCGGAAGTTGTTGAAGCCGAAGTTGAGGCATATCGCCAATTCAATAGGATTGTTAAGAACCTCTGCAGCGTTTTAATGTCGGAAGGCGTTGGGTCTGATTTCCTTGGTAATTATATCCAGAAACTCCATCACATTGCAAAGCACACAAGCTATCAAAACAGAGTAATAACAAAGGCAGAAACCGTCAAAATTACTCGACTCAGTGAACTGAGAAGTTTGGAGTTTAACACGGTCTTTTTATGTGATTTTGTAGAGGGCAATTTTCCAGAGAATTATAGTCCGGACCCACTGCTTCCAAGTCACCCGTATCGGACTGAAGAAGAGCATCTGTACAATAATCGGTTTATGTTCTATGGGGTCCTCAAATCTTTTCAAAAGCGATTATATCTCCTTGTCCCACAACGTGAGCGTGAAGCCGAACTCATCCCTTCACCATTCCTTGAGCAATTGAAGGCAGTTGCTAAGATTAAGGAGGTTGAAGAAGTCGATGATTCCATGCAAGGCAGTATCCCCAGTTTCCTCAGCACCTACGGCAAGCACGTATGGGCAGCAGATACGCCCCTTGATGGGATATTCCCCAAGCGTTTAGAACACATGCGCCCCCTAATAAAGCATGTTGTTGAAGTCGAAAAAAGTCGAGAGGAGATACATGACCTTTTGGATTATGAAGGGGTGTTGACAGCAGGTTCGCTTTCTACCCAAAGCGGAGATCGTTTAAGAAAACGGAGACAGTGGACCTATTCCATCACAGATTTGGAAACTTACGCTAAATGTCCATTTCAGTATCTTGCATCTGAAGTTTTAAAACTCGGTAGCGAAGATGAAGAAGAAACTGAAGGCTTATCTGCCTTGGAAATGGGCGAGTTAGCTCACAACATTCTCGCTGAATTCTATGACCAGCGTCGAGAACAACCGGCTATTAGTCAGTGTGACGAAGCAGGCTTTGAAGCAGCAAAACGGCAGTTATCTGATGTCATAGATAAGGGGATCGGGGATCCTACATCCGAAGATCTATTTCGGGAGGTAGACAAAACACTCTTAAAAGTTAGGTTGAACCAATGGCTTGCAGTGGAACGACAATGCGATGTAACCACTGCCCCGCGCTATTTTGAGGTCAGCGTTGGCCGTCGGAAAGGCATAACCGATTCAGTCCTTAGCCGGGTCGAACCTATCTGTATCGGTGATGTGCCTCTCAATGCCAAAATTGACCGTATTGATATAGGAGAAGGTGTTTTTAATGTTATTGATTATAAAACCGGAAGTTTAACACCTGGAATCAAAGATATTCTTGAGGGACGAGCTCTCCAATTGCCTATCTATCTTGAAATTGTGAGGCAACTACTAGGGAATGGATACGAATCGGCAGCAGGCTTGTATCATAAAGTCAGGTTGAACGACTGCAAAATTCAACTCGGTATTGGAAAGGAATCTGCCAGAGGAGAGACATACGTGTTATCCCGAAGAACACAGCAGATGTTATCCGACGAGGAATTTGATAGGGTAATCACCCGCGTGAATGGTTATCTTGGACAATATGTTAACGAAATAAGCGACGGCAACTTCCCACTCATTACCCGCGTCAAAACCTTTTCACCGACCGACGCAGACAGCGTTGTAGAGACTGATGAATACGGGTTTGTGGATTCTGAAGAGCATGGTGATAAGCCATTGACCCCCCGTAACAAAACGCAGCCCTGTAACTATTGCGCCTATAAGCGGGTTTGCCGTGTCGGCGCAGTTTCTGAAGATAACCAATCGAACGACTAATCTCCGTCTATTATTTTTGACCCGTAAAGTTTGAAATCGCGCCCTTCAGAAAAAACTTGCACACTTCCGATAAATCTGTTATACTTTCCCTGATTGTTAAGCACTTTGCTTGAATATCAAAAAACACTATTAGGAGGCTATTTTTTAAATGGCACACACATTACCAGCGCTCCCTTATGCTCACGATGCTTTGGAGCCTCACATTGACGCACGAACCATGGAAATCCATCACGGTAAACACCATCAAGGTTACGTTAACAACCTCAACGCTGCCTTAGAAGGACTCGGGGCTGTCGCCGATATGGATGTTAACGAATTGCTCGCCAATCTTGATCAGGTGCCTGAGGATAAACGCCAAGCTGTCATCAACAATGGCGGTGGGCA
Source organism: Candidatus Poribacteria bacterium (assembly GCA_028820845.1). NCBI lineage: Bacteria > Candidatus Poribacteria > Candidatus Poribacteria bacterium. The sequence goes on along the minus strand of JAPPII010000076.1, from coordinate 49,052 downwards.
CGCCAATCATTCGCTCTTTTGGTCTACTATGAGCCCCAACGGTGGCGAACCCGGTGGAGAAATCGTAGCAGCTATCACCTCAACCTTCGGCTCGCTTGAAGCTGCAAAAGAGCAGTTTGTCACAGCTGCGACCACACGTTTCGGTTCGGGTTGGGCATGGCTCGTCCTTGGGGATAACGGCTTGGAGATCTACTCCACTGCGAATCAGGACAGTCCGATCATGCAAGGGCACGTTCCCCTGCTCGGTCTCGATGTCTGGGAACATGCATACTATCTAAAGTATCAAAACCTACGTCCAGACTACGTTGAAGCATGGGGAAACGTCATCAATTGGACGCGAGTCAATGAACTCTATGTAGCAAACGCCTAATTTGTAGTAGATTTCGGATTTCAGTAGCGGGAGGAGTGAAGGTGTTTCAATCCTACCCGCTATTTCTTCCTATTCATCTCAAACCGCTTCGCAACGACACAAGCCGTGGACCCAACTGGCAAAATTAGTGTCGTATGGGGCAGACTAAAATCTCGTCGATAGTTTCTACTTTAAGACTTGCGCACGAAAAGAATGATAAGTTCGGTTTGCAACGGTGCCGAATTCTGTGGGAATCGGTGTCTAATCATATCAGAATTGGTGTTCTAACGCAATTTTGCGTAAGTCCTATATCATTTTAACTGACCGGAACTATTGCGAGGGTAAATATGCCGAGACGCAAACCGTATACAAAGGTCGTTAAAACGAATCAGATTCGTGCAGAGCATGTTCGCGGCATGGGAGACGTGGTTTTCAAAGGGTTCCAGTGTTTAAATAGCGAATGTCTTGAATTTATCTTCGTTCGTAAAGACGAAATTGGCGATGATTTTGAAATTACCTGCCCGACTTGTGAAATAGTTATGTTATCAGGCGACGAAACTCAATTCTATGCGTACAAACTGGAAGACCAGAGAGACCACTCCATTATTGAAGAAGGGACATTTACGATTCTGCACGATGATTATATTGAGGAAGCGCGGGAATATAAGTATTGTATCATCTGTAATACGATTAAATCGCTTGATTTATTTGACCGACATAGTGATCGAAGGTCTGGCCGTCAGAGCGAATGCAAATTATGCAAAGCAGTTTACAACGCCATTAAAAATAAAACTCGGTTGACAGATCAACACCGTGAAGCTGCCCAAAAACGGCGAATGTATTTGGATCTCTCTGGAAGCCGAAAAATTGAAAGCGAAAATATCTACAAACGTTTTAGTTATCGTTGTTTTAAATGCGGGAAAGACCTACAAGGAGTTGGTACTAAAGAACGTCCACTTGATCATACCCTTCCTGCCGTTTTTTTGTGGCCCCTGACAACTGAAAATGCAACACTATTATGCAGAGAGCATAACAGCGAGAAGTCAGACAAGTGGCCTTCAGCATATTACTCAGATAGCGAATTAAGGAACCTTGCTGTCCTCACAGGCGTTCAGTATGAAACGCTTGCTGGGCAACCGCATTATAATCCTGAAGCAATTAAACGCCTTAGTATCTCTGAACAAGTAGATCAACTTTTAACAAAATATGCGCCTTATAGGTCAGAAATTATCAAACTACGTAATCGGATTTTACAGTATGAAAATTTTGATTTTTTTCAGCATTCGACAATTATTTCGCCTGCTTGGGTACGTCAAGCCAATCAGGAGTACCAGCAAGTAATTCATCAGGAGGTGGATTTTAATACAGAACAAGATACTGATGAGATGTAACTGTTCCTTTGTCGCGAATACCGTGAGATTCACAATGGGCAACGCTTTCGTCAAAAAGGTCTATTGACCGAAACCACCTCTTACCAAGTTCTCGTAAATGAGCCGCCATATTGCACTTAGCACTTTTGCCCAGATGCAAGACAACCACACCATTAGATTTAAGACGTTCTTTCGCTTGGCGAAGAATCGGAATATATACATCAAAACTACTTTTCTGTTTCTCATCAACAAAAACTGATGGTCCTGTTTTGAAATTATCAGCGGACCAGCCAGAGAACCATAATCTTAACCAATTCGCGGAATAGAATCGGGTGCTATCGAAGAACGGCGGGGACGTAATAACGGCATCTAATTGCTCTACTTCTCTAGGCCACCAATTCGTTGCATCTTGGAAAAGTATCTTTCCCTGCCGAAAATTCGTAGGCAAATCTTCAGCCAACCCTCGCTGAACTTTTGCCCGTAGTTGATTGATTAGGGAACGATATTCATAAGGTCCAGTGGGTTTATAAGGCGTAAGTGGATGAGAGCGGCGGCTAAGGGCATACGGACGATTACCGTGCAAAATATGGAGCAACGAGGCAAATACAAACCATTCCTCAGGTGTTTCTGGTGGATGAATTTGAAAATAGCGTCGTGCCAAGAGAACTTCCGCCAAAGTTTGGGACTCATAGTATTCCGTTACTTTCCCATTGAACCCGAAACGTTTCGCTTCAGTGATTTCTGCGTCTGTAGTTGAATGGCAGCCGATGAAATCTTCCACTGTTTCAATAACCGTTGTACAATCTTGTTCTGTAGGTGCTTGAACCTTTGCACTGGCGATCGCAAAAGCGGCAGGGCTTATCTCAAAACCGTAGGCGTGTTTGCCAGCCAGTGTTGCCTCGAATGGAATTGTACCAGCACCCGCGAATGGATCTAAAACTCGTCCATCTTCTGGAACAAATGTTTGTACCAAATGGTGGGCAATAGCCGGTTTAAGTTTACCGGGGTAAGAGCATAACGAATGCCGCACATGTCCCCAGTTCCGTTTTATAAAGGGGGTTTTCTGGTGAGGTAGGTTTTGCTTGAAGGTACCCCATTCAGTATGCCATGTCCCAACTCGTTGGTTAGATTTATATCTTCTTTGTTTCAAAGTGTGCCTAAAAACAAGTAGTGATTGTTTGAGCAACATTCCGCCTCTAGATTTGCGTTTTCGTAACGTCACGGAATCTTGTTGGACAAAATCCAGCTCTTGCAAACATGCCGACAACAACTTATCTACTGGAACATGAGTGCCCGCATAGCAAGAGTCCCCAATGTCGATTGCAACAGTCGCATCAGAAGTCAAGTGAGGGCGAATTGCTCGGAATACTTTTGTTATTTCGCCAAAATAACAGGCAATCATGCGTGGAATACGGGAATCATAGGCATTTTTTTCCAGTTTAGAAACAATCTTTTGAACATCTGGATGAGATGCCGGAGGCGTTTTAGAAACGGTCACATCGTTGATACCCGCCGTTAAAGAAGCCTCGCGAAATCTCGTCAAATCTTTCTTCTCTTTTAAACACCCTAAAAACCATAATTCTATCTTTGTGTTGCGAAAATAGTTTGTTCCATTCACATAGGGCGGGCTTGTTATTACGGTATCAATACCTAAAGGTGAGATACTATCTAACGAACGGGCATTTTCGCATATTAGCAACGGCTCATTTCTCAATCCGTCCACATCGTTTCGGATGTCCTGAATCATCTGATCAATATTTTGACAAATCCCTTCAACGAATGGGACCATTTGCCTTTCAAGTTCCTTGATTGTTTTGTATCTCAAATCGCCAGATCGTTTCATTCGAGATGAGGGGACAAGTGCTGACAGGGCCGCAACTGTGACGAGGGCGGCTAAGATCGGGTTTTCAAGAGAGATTTCATCAATCCACGAACGGATCTGTAAAACTTGGTCGTAAACGAGATCGTGAAAAAATAAACTATCACCAAAAGTTCGTATGTAGGCTTGGTGGAGCGTATGATTTAGTGGATATTTTTCAAGTTCTTTTAGTGAAACTTTGGCTTGTGCCAGTGCCTGAGCCAGTGTGGAACGTTGAGACGATTTTAATCGCCTGACTCGTATTTTAGTCAAACTTATAAACTGCAAAACCGGATTTACTTCGCAGAAATAGGCAGTTTTGTTGAGTTCTGACGCAGCGAAGGCAGTTGTTCCTGTTCCAGCGAATGGATCAAGGATGGTTTGGGCATCCGGAGCGTACCTTTCCAAGATAGATTCCACGAATTGAGTGGAATAACCTTCTAAATACGGGTACCATCGAGCGAAAGGCTCTTTTCGTCCACCCTTAAAAGTTACACTCACTGGATCGAATAATTCCGTTTTGGCATTGATGCCCGGTAGTTGAAGTTGAAAGGCAGGCTCTTGAATGAGATTTATGGATTCCTCTAATTGGTGAAGACAGTAAGTATTCAGAGGTAAGTTATCGGCTTTAGCATTCGCTACAAGAACCTGATAGTCACCACCTAATAGTTCACGGAGTTCAGCACTTGAAAGTCCTTTAACACATTCATAGATTTCATCTGTTTCCTTGCCGAATGCCAAAGTTAGAGATTTTTTCTGAGGTGTTTCCCCTGGATGCTCGGGAAAGTAGATAGATTTGTATTTTTGAGCCATCAATTTTATACTCCGGTGCTAAAAGTCATTGATTTTATACTATGATGCTGTTTATGTATATACTATCATAGTATGGTAGTTTTGTCAAAAATTAAATGTCCTAAACTGTTACATATAGAAAACATACCGCGCTACTTTAGGGCATGTTGATTAGATGTCTCTGTCCGAGTCCTGTTATAATCAATTTATTTTTATCAAACGAAATTTTATAAGCAAATCAAATTTCGTTTGACATCTCCCTTTAAATGTGTTATACTTAATAAGGTGTAAAGATAATTCCGTTCGGAAACGTCGTTAGCTGCTTTTTCAGGTGGAGGTGACGAAACATGGATGGAGCTATTATCGGTTGGATTGGTGGTATCTTCGGAGGTGTAGTCGGTACCATGGGTGGTGTACTTGGGACCTATCTGAGCATAAAAAGCGCGAAAGGTCCGATAGAACGCGCCTTTATAAGGAGGACCGCTGTTATTGCTTGGATCACGGTTTCGGTATTTCTTGGCTTACTTTTCACGATTCCTCAACCATATAATTTTTTGCTATGGATTCCGAACGTGATTCTGTGGTTAATCTTTGTCCCTAAATTGCGAAAAAAGCATACCGAGATTAGGCGATCAGAGTCAGGTGATGAAACCTTTATTAGTCATTTGTAAAATTGCTATCTAAAACGGCGTGCTTAATAAAAAATTAAATAGATTACCCAAAAAGCGTTGAAGGGGAGGAGTAAGTCGTCAAGGCTTGCAAGAGAGGGAGACTCACGGGCTGAAAGGTCTCCTCAAGTTCCCACGACTGAAGGTCGCCCTGGAGCTGCGAATCTGAACAATAAGTAGGGTTCGCCGGTATGATGCCCGTTATTGCGTCCCAAAGAGTGCTCTTTCTCGTGACAGATGGACTTTGTAAGTCCTAATATCGTCAATAAAAATGAGAAAGGGAATTGGAGTGGTACCACGGTAAGGTCAGTGTAAGTGTCCTTCTCGTCTCCAAAGTTGGAACGAGAGGGCTTTTTTAATTTCAATGAGCTACGGCACAGCGGAGTGTGCCTACTACCATTTATGAGGGAAATTGGCATGGAACTTTCAGGAGCGCAGATCCTCATTGAGGGTCTCAAACGGGAAGGTGTCGAATATATCTTCGGTGTGAATGGTGGCGCAGCGATGCCGATTTTCGATGCCTTATACAGCGAGCCAGACATCAAATTAATTCCGATGCGGCATGAGCAAGGAGCTTCCCACGCTGCTGACGGGTATGCCCGCGTCACCGGAGATGTCGGTGTTGCGCTCGCCACCTCTGGTCCCGGAGCAACCAATCTTGTTACCGGTATCGCTACTGCCTATATGGATTCAATTCCGATGGTCGCAATTACTGGACAGGTTTTCACACACTATATCGGCAGCGATGCCTTCCAAGAGTGCGATGTTATTGGCGTAACCCGACCGATCTGTAAACACAGTTACCTCATCAAAAGTAACGACGAGATCGCAGATGTTGTTGCCGAAGCGTTTCACATCGCCAAGACCGGGAAACCCGGGCCAGTTATCATTGACATCGCCAAAGATGCACAGATACATAAAACACTGTTTCAGTACCCAGAATCGGTTGACATCCGCGGCTACAAGCCACAAGTACACGGCGAGCCAGCGCAAATTGCGAAAGCGGCGGAACTGATTAAGGAAGCCAAGCGTCCGATGCTTTATGCCGGTGGCGGTGTCGTGCTTGCCAACGCCAGTGAGGAATTGCGGCAGCTTACTCTTAATACACAAATTCCGATTACTGTTACTCTAATGGGGCTTGGTGCGTTTCCTGAAACCCATCCATTGGCGATGGAGATGCCCGGAATGCACGGCTCTTGTTGTGCGAATTACGCCTTCACCGATGCTGACCTTGTTGTCGCTATCGGCGCGAGGTTTGATGACCGCGTTACCGGCGATCTCAGTAAATTTGCGCCCAACGCCAAGAAAATCCACATTGATATTGATGCGTCGTGTATCGGGAAAAATGTGCCCGTAGATGTTCCTATCGTCGGTGACGCCAAGAACGTTCTAACCGAACTGAATAAGTTAGTCGGTCCGACAGATATTGACCCATGGCGCGCCCAAATCCAAGAATGGAAGCAGAAATATCCATTTGAATACGAGCAAAAGGGTGATAAGGTGATGCCGCAATACGTCATTGAACAGATTTATAAACATTACAGTGATGCAATTGTCGTCGCTGATGTTGGGCAACACCAGATGTGGGCAGCGCAATACTTTAAATTCACTGAACCTCGACAGTGGCTCAATTCCGGCGGACTCGGCACTATGGGCTTTAGCCTCCCAGCCGCTATCGGTGCACAGCTTGGATGTCCAGACAAAACCGTCGTCAATATCAACGGTGACGGGTCTTATATCATGACAATCCAAGAGTTGGTGCCAGCGATTACGATGAAACTTCCACTTAAGGTCTTTATCATCAACAATATGTATCTGGGGATGGTGCGTCAGTGGCAGGAACTGTTCCACGGTAAACGCTACTCCGCTGTCGATTATCATGATAATCCTGATTTTGCCCTGCTCGCAGAGGCGTTCGGTGCTACCGGAATTCGCGTCGAACACCCGGAGGATGTCGAACCGGCATTACAGAAAGCAAAAGGAATCAATGATGGTCCTGTTGTCATTGACTTCATCGTTGATGAAGAGGAGAACGTCTTCCCGATGGTGCCAGCAGGGGCGGGTCTTGGAGATGTTATTCGCGGGTTATCGTAACGATTTTAAGGGGTGCGTAGCAACCCCGGTTCATGCCACACGGTATGAATACCGTTGATTCAAGGCATTCATACCGTTGATTTACTGAAAACTATAAAAAATGAACTCAGAAAAACGACACATTTTTTCCGTTTTGGTCGAAAACCGATTTGGGGTTCTCGCGCGCGTCGCAGGGCTTTTCAGCGGACGCGGCTTTAATATTGACAGCCTCAACGTCGCCGAAACACATGACAAGGGTATTTCACACATAACCCTTGTTACGCATGGAGATGCCCAAATTATCGATCAGATTTACCAGCACTTAAACAGGCTCATTGACGTTATTGAGGTAACCGACCTCTCCACCGGAACGCATGTTGAACGAGAGCTTGTTCTTATCAAGGTTGCCATTGATGACCCGCAAAAACGCACGGAGGTTCTGCAAGTCGCAGAAGTCTTTCGAGGGCGCGTCATCGATATGAAACCTGCCTCACTTGTCCTTGAAATTACAGGTGATGAGGGTAAATTGAAGGCAGCAATTGATATTTTCAATACTTATGGTATCCTTGAATTATCGCGTACCGGCAAGGTAGCGATGCTACGTGGAAAGGAAAACTAAAAAAATGGCAACAATTTATTACGATAGTGATGCCAATTTTGATTTACTAAAAGAGCGCACTGTTGCTGTCGTCGGCTACGGCGCACAAGGGCGCGCACAATCCCTAAACCTCAAAGACAGCGGTGCAAACGTTGTTGTCGGACTATACGAAGGCAGCCGTTCAAAAGCACGCGCCGAAGCGGAAGGGTTAACCGTCAAAACCGTTGAGGAAGCCGCAGCAATGGCTGACATCGTTCAAGTTCTCATTCCAGATGAACGCCACGCTGCCGTCTACCGCGACCAGATCGCTCCCAATATGCAGGCAGGAAATATGCTGCTCGTTTCACACGGGTTCAGTGTCCACTTTGGACAGATTGTTCCGGCGAGTGATATCGATGTCGCAATGATAGCCCCCAAGGGTCCCGGTTCTCTTGTCCGTGAGGTTTTTGAAGGCGGTGGTGGTGTCCCGTGCCTCATCGCTATCCATCAAGACACAACAGGACTTGCGCGCGATGTTGCACTCGCTTATGCAAGAGGCATCGGCGGCACACGAGCAGGTGTCATTGAAACGACGTTCCGTGAAGAAACCGAAACCGATCTCTTCGGTGAGCAAGCCGTCCTCTGTGGTGGAACCGCTGCACTCATCAAAGCGGCTTTTGATACACTCGTTGAAGCTGGCTACCAACCGGAAATGGCTTATTTTGAGTGTCTCCATGAACTCAAGTTAATCGTAGATCTCATCTACACCGGCGGATTGAGCAAAATGCGCAATGATGTCAGTAACACCGCCGAATACGGAGACCTCACACGCGGTCCACAACTTATTGACGACGACGTTCGAGACAAGATGCGCCAAATTTTGAAGGACGTTCAGGGGGGTGTCTTCGCACGCGAGTGGGTCTTGGAGAACGAGGCGAACCAACCCGTACTCGGCGCGCTCCGTCGACAGGAAGAAGAATTACAAATTGAGGAAGTCGGCAAAAATTTGCGGAGTATGATGAGCTGGCTTGACGAATAGGAACCCTCGACTAAGGTAGGTGCGGTTTCTAACCGCACCGATTTGCTCTGTGGCAGCACCTAACTCATTTTTATCTTCATGAAATCATGCTAATGATATGGATACGGGTACTTTCTTCATCCGGGAATGCCGCCCAGAAGAAGCAGAGGCACTCCTCGCATTGTGGGAGGCTGCTGGGACGTCTCCAAGTGTCACGGATACAATTACAGACATCCGAGGGGCGATAGAAAGTTCAGCATCGGTATTGGTCGCTGAAGCGGATTGCTGCATCGTCGGTTCCCTCATTGCAACTTTCGACGGGTGGCGCGGCAACATGTATCGGATAGCCGTCCATCCTGACTACCGACGACGGGGTATTGGACGCGCCTTGGTTAGGGAAGGTGAGAGATGTTTGGCAGAACGTGGCGTTAAACGTATCACCGCACTCGTGGAGGAAAAATATCCGTGGGCTACTGCCTTCTGGTCATCGGTCGGCTATGAGATAGAGCCTGGGATAGTCCGATTTTTTCGCAATCCCTAAACAAACGGCAGGAGGTCAGCTATGAAGTTCAAGGGGTATCTACTTGACGACACCGTCAGAAGCGTTTACGGATTAGCAGTCGCTGATATAAACGGCGACGGTCAGCTCGACATCATCGCCGGTTCCACCGGTGAACCCATTATCGCTTGGTACGAAGCACCCGACTGGAAAAGACATCTCGTAACCAATCAGGGCAGCGGTCACATTACTATCGCGCCTTATGACTTGACTGGCAACGGCACTCCTGATCTCATCGTTGGCAGCGGTTTTAACCGTGGCGTAAACGCTGCCGAGGGGTACCTCCAGTGGCTTGAGGTGCCGGCAGAAGATGGGCAAAATTGGAAAAGCCACCGCATTGCGGATATCCCCTTCATTCACCGCGTCGCCCTCGCGAATCTTTCTGGAAACACTTCAGCAGCGTCTCCTTTTCTCATTGTCGCTTCCATCCGCGGTGAGGACGGCAAACCCGGTGAATGGCACAGTCCCGGCTCTGTATGGTGCTATGAATTGCCAGATACCCCACGAGACATATCCTCTTGGAAATCCCACCTTCTTGACGATTCCCTCCACATCAATCACGGCTTAAGTATTAACGACGTTGATCAGGACGGACGCGATGATGTACTAATTAGCTGCTCTGAGGGGCTAATTTGGTATGAACCTCCGGCATCGCCTATGACGGAAAAGTGGGGCAAATGGATCGTCAGTGACCGTGAGTGCAGCGATACATTTGCCGCTGATATTGACGGCGATGGTGTTAACGAAATTTTAGCAATTGAACCGTGGCACGGAAACAATCTCGTCTGGTATAAAGCCACTGGAGATCTAAGAACCGATCCGTGGCAGCGGTATCTCATCGACGATACACTTAACCGAGGGCATTCGCTCGCTGCTGTTGACGTTGATGATGACGGTGTACTTGAGATTATCTCTGGTTATAACGGTGAAGGCACAAGTTTACATCTCTACCGTCCAGAGAATCTGGAACAGAACCGATGGAGTAAAGAGACAATTGACGATGGTGGTATAGGTATCGGTCAGATGCACGTCTTGGACATGAACGGAAACGGTAGGTTAGACATCGTCGCCAGCGGTCTCAGCACGGGGAATGTCAAGTGGTATGAGAACCAATTTTAATGGATATTTACGGACAACTCATGCCTAACCACTATCCCTCAATCGCTTCAACATTTGCTCGAGGCAAAGTCGTCTCTTGACCATCTTCGAGTTCAACCCGCAACACCCGCACCCGTGCCTCTGTCTCCAAATTCTGAAGTTCTATCGGCAATTCCGTGACGCGTCCCAGTTGCCCGAAATACGGCTCCCGAATAATACGCACCGAGCTCCCAACCTCCAAAATGCCTTCCATGCTTCCATCCTTCCCAACTTCCACAGTTTCTACAGTGTCAGATACCAACGGAATCACGATCTCCGGACGCACAACGCCAGCACGAATCTGTGTTGCACCGTTAATAGAGGTTTTCATACCTTCCCGCGCTTTTAAAAGCGTGAATGTCTGTTCAGCCATCGCAATATGTCCAAACCCTTCTGTGATAACCAACGTAATCCCAATCTCCTCGGAACCCGTAATCGCCACACCGAGTTCATAGCCGAGAAGTTCCCGGAGGTCCGCATCGTCAATCCCACCGGCGATGACACCTCTCACACCGTTCTGGATCGCTTTCTGGATGGCATCCGTCGTGACCAACGAACCGCCCACCAAAATATTATCTCGATGTTCTGGGAGAATCTGTTCAGCCGTCAACTCATCATCCGACGATTTGGCGACAACGACCAAGTCTCCTACTGTCTCGCCACCAACCCCAAAGATGCCTTGGATATACGTCCCGTACGTCTCTACCGTGACCCCTTCGGTTGGAGCAGTCTCTGTTACGGTGCCGTCTGTGTACGCCTTGACTTCGACAGGGATAGGCGGTTCACGAAGGATGACTTGTCCTGTGACATCAGAGACGGCTTCAATTGTGCCATCAATCGGTGCGCGCGCCTGTGATTTGAAAAGCCCAAAGAGTCCTTTTGTTGTGGCGATAATCTCGTCTTTTGAGACAGATTCACCTACCGGTTTGAGCATATATTCAGCGACTTCGTTTGGAGGGACACTGAGTAGGTTCGCGACGTTCAAGAGTTGAACATTACCCGGCAGATCCGCCTTTGCAACGACATCTTCTGCCTTGACTGTCGCACCGGTTTCCACAAGCACTTCGCCTTCGAGTGGGAGCCGGCGTTCTTTTTTAATTGTCATCCCCTCGGTCACCTTGAGACCAGGGGTATATGCATGCGCCATTAAAAAGCCTCAATTTCAAGATATAATCTGTAATCTAAACTTCTCTAAATATATTATACCACTTTCGTTGCATTTGTGGTAGAGCGAAATCAGATTCCCGACTTTTTCTTTTTGAAAATTGAATGACCTTAAATTTTTATTGACATAATTTGCATTTTCCCGGAAAATACCGTATAATTCAGTTGTTTATAGACTTTTCATTTTAACTTGATAAATAAGAAAAATAGACCTATAATAACTGGATGGCGACACGTTCAACACACAGAAAACCCTAACTTGACCGTGTGTGCTACAAACAGAGCGTCGTAAATGTATAAAGTGAAGGGAATTTTAGGAAAATCGTAGAACCTTTTTTCGTCTATCCTTATATCCGTGATTTCAAACTTTTAAAGGAGCTTATGATGAAAATGTTATCTGAAAATAAAAGATATATCACATCAATATTCCTGGCACTTTTAATAACTTTTTGCGGACAAAACTTCGCTTATGGGGTTAACGTTGCTGAGAGAACGCCACAAGTGCGGGATGCGATTGTTGCTGCGCTGCCAGGTGTTCACAATGCCAATGATGTGACCGCAGCCCACCTCGCAGCGATTACATCCTTGAATCTGTCAAGTAGGAAAATCAGGACTCTGAAAACCGGTGATTTCAAGGGACTCACCGCACTCTTAACCCTCGATCTGAATACCAATTCAATCCGTGATATATCCGCACTTGAAGACTTGACCGCATTGAGATATCTCTATCTGTCTGGCAATTTAATAACGGATATATCGGCGCTTGAAGGGTTAACTTCCCTAAGACATCTCTATCTGCATGAAAATTCGATCAGTGATATATCACCGCTTGAAGGATTGACTTCCTTGACACGGCTCAGTCTGCATAAGAATCGAATCCGTGATATATCGGCACTTGAAGGGTTGACGGCACTGATAGGACTCAATCTGAGTCACAATGCGATTAGTGATATATCCGCCCTTGAGGACCTAACCGCACTGACATCGCTCTCTTTGCATAACAACTCGATCGGTGATATATCCGTCCTTGAAGGGTTAACTTCCCTGAAACAGCTCGATCTGGGTAAAAATTCGATAACGGATATATCCGTGCTTGAAGGCTTGACTTCCCCGATATCGCTGAATCTGTGGAAAAATGCGATCCGTGATGTATCTGCCCTTGAAGGATTGACTTCCCTGAGAGAACTCTTTCTGGGGGGTAATGCGATTTCGGATTATGGTCCCTTGCGTCGTCTCAAGGCAGCGATCGCTACGATTGCGAGTCATCGAGGTTTCTTCTTAGATATTACAATCCCTGAAGTCACTAATAATGCGCCTGTGTTTACCGATGGTGCCAGCACAACGCGTTCTGTTGCGGAGAACACGGCATCGGGTGAAAACATTGGGTCTGCGATTGGTGCGACGGATGTGGATAGCGACGACACCCTCACCTATACGTTAGGTGGCAGGGATGCGGGTTCCTTTCGTATTGTTTCGACCTCTGGGCAGCTGCAGACGCGTGCTGCGTTGGATTATGAAACCAAGTCGTCCTATACGGTTTCTGTTTCAGATAGCAATGGCGGTAGCGATAACATTGACATCACTATCGATGTCACAGACGCAGCTGATGCACCTGTGTTCACGGACGGCGATAGTACAACCCGCTCTATAGCAGAAAACACGGCATCGGGACAGAATATCAGCACGCCTGTCACCGCGACAGATCAGGATAACGATGTGCTTACCTATACACTAAGTGGCATAGATGCTGCTTCGTTTCGCATCGTCGGCACGACCGGGCAACTCCAAACCCGCACAGCCCTGGACCATGAAACAGACGACTCCTACTCGGTGACTGTTACTGCTTCTGATGATAATGGCGGTAGCACCGACATCGCCGTCACTATCACTGTGACAGATATTAACGATGCTCCCGTGTTCACCGATGGTGCCAGCACGGCGCGCGCTATAGCAGAGAACACCGCAGCCGGGCAAAACATCGGGAGTGCTGTTGCTGCGACAGATGTGGATGCAAATACCACTCTCGCCTATACACTCAGTGGCACGGATGCGTCGGCGTTCAGTATTGTCCGCACATCAGGGCAACTCCAAACAAATGCAGCCCTCGACTTTGAAACCAAGTCGTCCTACTCGGTGACGGTCTCTGTTTCCGATGACAATAACGGTAGCGATAGCATTCCCGTCACGATCAATGTCATACTTACAGTCAGTGCCCGCTCGGCACCTGTGCGTGATGCGATTGTTAATGTGCTTGGAACTCCTGATGTGTCCTTAGCGCAGCTCGCGACGATTACAACGTTGGATCTATCAAACAAGAAAATCGGTTCTCTGCATGGAGATTTCAGTGGGCTCACCGGACTGACAGTGCTCTATCTACAGAATAATTCCATCACGGATATATCTCACCTGAGTGGTTTGACCCAGCTGAGCTATCTCAATCTGGATAACAATAATGTCAATGATATATCTGCCGTGAGTGGCTTGATCCAGTTAAGCTACCTCAATCTGGATAACAATAATGTCAATGATATATCTGCCGTGAGTGGCTTGACCAAACTGACAGATCTCAATCTGTCTGGGAATAATATCAGGGATCTATCTCCGTTGAATAGCTTGTCTAACCTGATGTTTCTACGGATCAAAGGTAATCCAATTTCAGTTTCAGATTACAACCTTCTCAAGAAACTTCAGAATGACCAATCTCTGTCGTGGGTTGATATTAATTTATATAACAACCCACCTGTGTTCACAGAGGGCAGTAGCGCGACACGCACTGTTGCGGAGAATACGGCATCTAACACAAACATTGGAGATGCTGTGTCAGCCACCGATGCGGATAATGATACGCTTACCTATACGCTGGGTGGCACGGACGCGGATTCGTTTAGCATTGTCAGCACTACCGGGCAGCTCCAAACCAGTGCAGCTTTGGATTTTGAAACCAAGACATCCTATACGGTCACCGTCGATGCTTCTGATGGGAACGATGGCTTAGATCGTATCACCGTTACCATCGATGTCACGGATGAAGCCGCTGCTGCGCCATCGGTTGAAACACCTCCACCGCCTGTGATTCCTGTGCATACCGCACTCTTGACCAACTACCCCAACCCGTTCAATCCTGAAACGTGGATACCGTATCAACTCGCTGAACCGGCGGAAGTTACACTAACGATCTACGACATACGGGGTGTTGTGGTACGGGAGCTGAAGTTAGGGCATCAACCTGCGGGTATGTATCATACTCGGAGTCGTGCGATCCATTGGGATGGCAGAAACGGTGTAGGTGAGAAGGTCGCGAGTGGTCTCTATTTCTATACACTCACAGCCGGCGATTTCACCGCGACACGCAAGCTGTTGATACGGAAATAGGAGTGTATCACCGAATTGATGCACGGATAAATCTATTAACTGTAGGGGCAACCCTTGTGGTTGCCCTATATCTGTTGTCGTTGCTGCTGTATTCGTTGTGGTTGCCCTGTATTTGTTAATGACCCTAATATATTATACCATTTTCATTGGATTTGTGGTAAGATGGAATCAAAAATTAGACAAGGCGGAACAATATGGCAACCCAAGGCGTAACTTACAAAACCGATAAAGTCATGCCGACGTGGGAACAACTCGCTGAAATGGGACGCGACCTGCAGTTCCATCCCAGTATCACTGAACACCCCAAGCTGCTGACGCAAGAACAGTTGGCGGATTTCAACCGCCTCGGCTATATCAGAGGCATCCCAATTTTCAATGAGACCGAGATGAACGAACATCGGCAGTATTTTGATAAGCTCTTAGCCGATGTCCTCTCGGCAGGCGGAAGTAGTTACTCAATTATCTCCGCACACCTGAAATATGGAAAGGTTTATGACCTCCTTACACATCCGAAGATTGTCGCCTGTGTCAAAGACCTAATTGGCGAGGACGTTATCGGTTGGGGTGCCCACTACTTCTGCAAAATGCCGCACGACTCGAAAACAGTTGGCTGGCATCAAGATGCCGGTTACTGGCCCCTCACGCCATCCAAAACCGTTACCGTCTGGCTCGCAATTGACGATGCCACGGTCGAAAACGGGGCGATGCGCTTTATTGCAGGTTCGCATCACTCAGGGCATTTGACCGCTCGACACAGCACACCCGATGAAAACAGCGTACTGGGTCAAATCGTTGAAGAAGCCGAGCAGTACGGCGAAACTGTTGATGTTGAACTCAAAGCGGGTGAAATCTCTATCCATACCGACCTACTGTTGCATGGATCAAACGCCAATCCTTCACCGAGGCGACGGTGCGGTTTAACCTTACGCTACTGCTCCACCGATGTCCGAGCTTCCTTTCGATGGGATAGAGAGGGAGTCGTCGTGAGCGGAAAAGACAGAAACGGACATTGGGGGAACCCCTCACGTCCAACCGTCGATTAACCTATCTATTTCACATCGCTCCGCATAAATCCCAAGATTGCCGCCATAAATAGGAGTAGCATCAGTGAGACCAACAACATCAGATCCAACGCTGCCCCACTGAAAGCGGTGCCCAAGGTCAGTTTGTCTGAAAACTTAGGAATGCTATTAAGGATGACAGGTTTTTGGGATAATCCTTCTTTTACAAGATAAATGTGGTAACTTTCGTTATCCCCGCTGTCCTCTGATTGGATGAAATCAACAAACTGGTTTCTGTAGCGACGTGCTTCTTGGACAAATCGCTTATGTCTGGTAAATCCTGTGCCAGCCAGAGATTCTATAGCATATTTATAGATAGCCGCCGGAGACAGCCGTGTAATTTGTTGCGTGAACTCAATCTGCACAAACTGTTTGTTAAGATGCTCATCGTTGATGCTGCTCTTTGCAGTGGCATGTTCGTTTAAATAGTCAGCCCACATTCTTAACACCTCAATTTTAGGAGGCGGGTCGGAAGGCGAACCTGTTCGATAAAGTTTGTTTCCTTCTTTGTGCCGCGCGTCAATTTCTTCTTCTTGTGCTTTCTCTATCCGAGATATTTCGCTTCGGGAAGGAACCTGCTTGAAGCCGCTCGCCAAAACTCCCATTGTGTTTGGGATAAGCACCACAAAGACGATCCAAATTAGCAATAATACCAGCAAACTGCTGGACGAATTAGAAAATTGGCTTGAGATAAACAGTCCAAGCCATAAGAATATTGAGATGTAGATCGCAGAAATAACAAAAATTATCCCCACCCGCGCCCATTCGTCTCCGCTAAGCGACATCAATCTTGATGCATTGACAATCATTAGGTTAAGCAATATTCCAATAAACAAGGGAAGCAAGATTGTCAGAAACGCCCCGATGAATTTTCCGAGAAGCACAGTTGCACGGGACACGGAATTAGACATGAGCAAGCTTAACGTTCCTGTTTCACGCTCTCCAGAGATGGCATCGTAAGTGAACAGGATCGCCATAAAACTCATAATCAACCCGATGATGAACGTCCAATCCAATTCTGTGAAATTCGGCAATGAATCGTTTTTGCGGGATGTGTCCTGCGGATACTGAAGCCACCAGTTTGCTGACCAAGAATACTGGAAACTAAAGTCAGGCGTTGTCATACCGATACCGTAGCCGCCACTGGAGTCTCCTTCAACACGCTTCGGTAAGTTCGCATCTTTACCGGTAGCAATGAAGGTTAATGGACTCACGGATTTGTACAGATTCCCAGGACCTTTTACCGCAAGTTCACCTAAATTACTGCTTTTCTTTTCCAGCGATTCGACGGCTTTGCGGATATCTTCGGAATATTCCGCGATCCTTCTCGGGTATTGACTGCTCACGAATATCACGGCATTCATCACCATCAGCACCATTACCAGGATCAGGGTGAGTGCAAATCGAAAACGCGTCAAGTTATCAAGGATTTCTCGTTTTGCGATGTGCCAGATCATATCGCTTCCTTCCAGACAACTCAGAATCCGCTATACAACGTCGTAGCGTAGGAATGAAATGAATGCGCCCATAAAGAATAGGACGTTTAGAACCGCGAGTATCATAATGTTTAACCTCGCGCGTTGTAGACTGTTGCCAATGTCTTCGCTCTGTTCCTTAAATCTCGGAATTTTGCGCAAGTCAAAAGATTCCTCAAATTCAGTCGTGAACCATCTGCGTGAAGAAAATATTTCTTCGTCTCTCAGATAGTCGAGCCATTCACGCCGATACTGTCGCGCCTGCTCCATAAATCGCCAGAAACTGCCTAAGTCTGTTTCTGCAAGAATCGCAGCAGCATTGTAATAAACCGCTGCCGGAGATATACGAGACACGTTCAGTGCCAATAGGGATTGTCGGTTCGGATTTTTGTCGAGATATTCTTTGCGTATCTGCCATATCCGATCGGCGTATTGCGCTCGAAGATTTTCCTTGAATCCGTAACATTCTTGGGCAAAAGGTACACCCTCTTCGCCTCGAAAACCACTTACGCTGACTGTCTCGCCACTGTCGTAGTCGTTGACCCCAGAATTAACACCAACACCACCAAAACTGGCGCGATCCAGTGGTTTCTCAACCCCCCGTTTCTCAAAGTAATCTTTGACTTCGGCTTCGTATTGCTTCCACTGGTCTCTCGCCTGCTCTTTATAGGATTCCTCCGATTGTATGGGACTCGCATGTTCCACCAACAAAACCGTTAGATTCGGAACGATAAGCACGAAAAGCACCCAGACACACATTGAAAACATCAAAGTGATAGAGGATCGATCTGTCCGGGTAGAGAGAAAAAGTCCAATAAGAAAAAAGAGGGAGACATAAAGCAGTGACGCGAGGAAGATTAACAGTATCCGTACCCAATCCGAACTACTAAAAGAGACGTAAGGGGAGAAGTGTATCACCAATAAACCTGCCACAAAACTCGCAATGAGTGGAAGAGAAATAGACACCATTCCGGCAATGTATTTTCCCAAAAGCAGCGTCGGTCTTGAAACTGCGCCTGAGAGTGCCAATCTCAAGGTCCCGGCTTCTTTTTCCCGCGATATCGCGTCGTAAGCGAAGAGTAGAGCGAGTAGACTCATCACGACTTGGCAGATGACCGTAAAATCAATAGAGGAGAAGATGTTCAGATAGGGGTTATCAGAACCGTGTTGTTCAGCAACAGCAGGGACATAACCATGTGCGACGGTTACTGTGTTTCCCTTCCTTTTATCCACACCTTCGTTGAAAATGCTCAGTAGTTTCGGACTTCTATCACACTTTAGCGTATGCGTGAGTCCAAACTGAGAGTATCTCTCGACCTGACTGATCTTATCTTCATTTTCTCGAATCGCCGTTCGGTAACTTTGCAGTCTATCCTCATAGCCTCTGGTCAAAACGAAGAGATTTGTCACAATCAAGGAAAAATAGATGAGGAGTCCCATGAGGAATCTGAAACTCAAGATATTTGCCGTAATTTCTCTTCTAACAATTGTCCAGAGCATTACATTGCCTCAGTTATTGCAGAAATTCCAGTTCACGCAACCGGTCAATCCAACGTTGTCGTTTTTCACTGCCAGTTGGATTCGCGACCCAATCTGGATCATAAAGCGAAGCACCCGGTCGGTTGAAGTGTTCAGGGCTTTTGGCGTTGCTGCGTGCTCGATTGCGTGTGGCAGCCTCTTCCACTGAGGTCTTCGGGTTGTTGTAGTAGACCACCGTACACATGCGGCGATCTTCACTACCGCCCCAACTCGCATGCCAGCACCGCATATCGAAAGCGACTACATCCCCTGGCTCCGATTTACAAACATACCCTGGAACATCACAAATCTCCAGTCCCAATGAATTCAAATTCTCGCGCAGATCATCGTGTAGTGGGTTCTTGTGAGAGCCGGGAATCAGTCGCAGCGCCCCGCTTTCAGCATCAACAGGTTCAAGATAGTACGCAAATTTCACCCCATAGCAATCCTTGGTTGGATCGACATTATGGTCTGGGTGCCAACCCGTATTTCCTACATAACGGTTCGCGTCCGAGACAACAAAAAATACATCGTCGCCGTAGAGCTGTTCTGCGACTTCGCTGAATCGCGGATCTTCTGGCAGATTCGCGAAGAATGGCGTTTCAGGTGCCATCATCGGCAGCCAATGTCGGTGTGTCCCATCAAACGGCGCATGATGATACGCCGCCTCCATCGCTGCTTCAAACTCGGTGTGTATTGTGTTCAGTTCGTCTTTGCTGAACACTTGCCGAAAAATTAGGAAACCCAAGGTGTGAAAGTGCTTGATTTGCTGTTCTGTGAGCATGGTGTGCCTCCATGTTTTACCTCGCTAACTTTCGCTGTAGTTTTGGGCTATCTATAACATCTCGATTGACAATATACGAAGGGGTTTGCCCAGAAGCCACGTTGATGATACTCCCACACGCACTTTTGGCGTTGCCGTCAAAACATTCATCCGTCCAACAGATACTGTGCGGTGTAACAATAACGTTGTCTAACGTCAGGAGCGGATCGTTATCGTCAATCGGCTCCTGTTCAAAGACATCAAGCCCCGCCCCTTGAATCCGTCGATTCTGGAGTGCTTCTGTGAGTGCTTTCTGATCAACGATGGGACCCCGTGCAGTGTTAATGAAGTAAGCCGTCGGTTTCATTAGTCCGATACGTCTCGCATTGACGAGTCCGTGTGTCTCCTCGTTGAGTGGGCAGCAGACACACACGAAATCAGCAGTCCGCATCAAGGTGTCCAAGTCGACGAGTTCTACGCCGACTTCTGCCGCCTCAGCAGCCGTAACGTACGGATCGTAGGTGATATGACGCATGCCGAAAGGTTTCGCCAGTTGGAACGCCTCTTTCCCAATGTTCCCCATACCGACGAGTCCCAGCGTTCTACCGACCAACCCCATGCCTCTGTAGTTTTGTGTATTTCTCCAGCCACCAGCACGGATGAGTCGGTCCTTTATCAACAGCATGTGACTCAGCGATAAGACAAAAGTCATGATGGAGGTGGCAACAGGACGGCGGACACCGTCGGGAGCAATCGTGAGCAGCACACCATTTTCGGTACATGCTGGTACATCCACCTTATCGTATCCCACGCCGAATCGAGCAATAACAGCCAATCTGTCAGCATCTGTGAAAGTTTCTGCTGTGATGCCTGCTCCCAATACCAAGAGTGCGTCATAATCCTTCACTTGTGCAGCTTGTAATACCGGTGTGTTCTCTGCAATATATTCCCACTGTAGACCGGCTTCGTCAAAAAGAGGCCCGGCAATATCGTCTAAATCGCTCGTGCCATCGGATCCCAAAAAGTCCCGCGTGATACCCACGCGAAATACGGATTTATTCATTTGTTGTTCCTGTCTTTAGAATTCAGTATGATTGATGAATTGTTATTAGATACCCAGACTTCCTTTATTTTTCCAGCCAAATTTGGCGGAAGTATTTCCACATTAAAGGATGGAGTTTAAGTCCCTTAACCTTTTTGTTAATAACCAAAATCTGCTGCGCGTGCGCTAACGGCACCCATGGGGCATCTTTGTGAAAAATCTGCTGCGCCTCTTGATACAGCGAAACGCGTTCCTCTTGGTCCGTACTTGCCCTCGCCCGCTCAAGCACGTCCTGCATTTCGTCACTTCGATAAAACGCGATATTCCCAGCAGGTTTTTTGGCAGCGGTTTTGCTTAAAAGATAGTAAAAAAAGTTATCTGGATCACCTAAGTCGGCAAACCATCCTAACATTGCGATGTCGTGCTCCCCGTTTTTCGTTTTTTCCAAATAGGTGCCCCAATCGTAGGTCACGATTTTTGCCTCGATACCGATGTTTCGGAGTTCGGATTGCAACACTTCAGCGAGCGCGCGTCCGTCTGGGATATATGGACGTGGGACGGGTAGTGCCCAGAGGGTTGTCTCAAACCCATTGGGATAGCCTGCATCTGTGAGCAATTGCTTCGCTAATTCCGGGTCATAGGCGTAATCTTCAATCGAATCGTCATAACTCCAGAGCGTCGGTGGGATCGGATTTTTCGCTGGAACCCCCATACCTTGATATAGATGTTCAATAATCGCTGGTTTGTTAATGGCATGATTGATCGCAAGCCGGACCTTGAGATTATCGAATGGCGGTTTGTCCATGTTCATTGCAAGATAGCCGACACTCATACCGGGTTGCATGATTAACTCAAGCATCGCGTCATCTTGAATCTGTTGAAAGTCATCGGGGTTGGGAAACTCCATCGCATGAAGGCTGCCCTCTTGGAGTTTGATGAGGCGTACCGAATTATCGGGAATAGACTGAAAAATAACCCTATCCAACGGCGGTCTGCCACCCCAATAGTCGTCATTCGCTTCAAGCACAACCTTATCGTTCCGGTCCCATCGGACGAACTTGAAAGGACCCGTGCCAACAGGATGATTCGTAAAATCCTCACCCCATTTTTTCAGTGCTGTCGGACTCACAATTGCGAAGGCAGAGATCGCAAGTGTTGGAATGAACGGCGCATAAGCCGTTTTAAGGCGAATTTGGATTGTGAATTCGTCAAGGGCAGTAATTTTGTCCACAACTTCTGCTAAGCCGGTGTCTATCCAATAGTTATAGGCACCACCGACTTTATGGAATGGGTGTGTATCCTCGTGTTGTCGGTTAAGCGAGAAGAGGACAGCTTCGGCGTTGAAGGGGGTTCCGTCATGGAAAGTCACGCCTTGACGCAGTTGGAAAGTCCATGTTAAACCGTCTTCTGTACTCTTCCAACTCGTCGCGAGTGCCGGTTCAAGTTCCGTGCTTTCATCTTTGTATTGTATGAGTGTATCGTAAATATTTTCGCAGACTTTGAAGGATTCGCCATCCATCTCATGTGCTGGATCGAGCCCGATAGAATCGCCGCCGCGCCCGAAGATTAAAGTGCCGCCCCGTTCTATATGCGAGTCAGCAAGTGCTGATGAGAGGATTGTAAAGGGCAATATCAGAAGTGTAAGTAACAAAAAATGTGTAGAAAACCTATTTTCCATAAGTGCCTCCATATTTATTAAAAAGTTGTATTTATAATACAAACTACGCTGAGAAATGTCAAGTGTCCTTTGGAGAAAATTTGTTAACAGCATACCAATGTTTAGAAGTCAGAGATGCTTTAAAGATGAAAGCCTGCTTGACTTCCACACAAGTTAACCAAGTACCAACAACCAACAAGCAAATAAATGTATCCTTTCTCTATAAAAATCGTATTATTAAATGGATTAGTGTCTCAATACAGGGGTAAGGTTCTTCTGGGTTTGGCTAATTTTCAGTCTAAAAGTGTGTTCAGAACTTTACCGACAAAGGGCGAGCAAATACTGTTGGCAATAAATACTTCTATTAAAAAATTATGCCATCTTTTGACCAACTCATTCAGAATTTAACAGATACAACGCAACCGGTCGTCGTGCGTAGCAGTGCTATTGAAGGTCTTGCTGTTCAAGGGGACGCTCGCAGTGTAGGGTTCTTAATTGAGGCACTCTCCGATTCTGATTCGATGATACGGCGTGAGGCAGCGAAAGCACTTCAAGGTCTTGGGGCAACCGGGGCAATAGAACCTCTCCTTGAAGCATTGCAAGCTGAATCCAAAGATTTGACAGTTTGGGCAATGCTGGAAGCTATCGGTGAGTTGGGAAATCCCGAGGTCCTTCCGACCTTGGAATCGCTGAGCAACGTTGACTCTATGCTTACACGGATAGAGGTCAAGAAATGCATTAGTAAGATTCGCGAACGTTATGGTAACGGAAACACGCCTCAGCAGCTAAACCAAGAGGCGACTGTTCCTGCTCAAAAGCGTACTATCCAACCTCCTGAATCAACGCTATCTGAAGATACGCCGCGCCCGGACCCAGACCCTGTAGAAGTCGAAGAGGCGGAAAAGGGGCACGACTCACTTTTACATTACCTACTCAATAGGAGTAACCCGCGTACCTCTCGCGATGCTGAGACAACAGATAAACTGGATCAGGAACAAACAGAGGTTGCTGTAGAAGATACCTTTGAAGAACCTTCAGTAGAATCAGACTTAAGAACTGAGATTGAACCCGAAGAAATAGTAGATGAGGACGACTATAACCCATCTACTGAGACACCAGAGGAGACCGTAACGGAAACGGAACTTTCAGAAAACCGGATGCCAGATGCGGAGATGCCAGAATCGGATGAGGATAGCGAAATCCAGGATCCAGGGCCCTCAGACCCCGAAGCAGATACAGAGATTCCGGAGAAAAAATACCGAGATCCAGATGAAGATCCAGAAATAGACGATTTAGTGAAATCAATCTCGCAATCGCCGCGGCTTGCGGGTTCGTCTGTCGCGCTTCCTGTATTGGCACCGAATGCCGCCACTGTTCCATATCATCCGGATGTAGCACCCTCCGAAGAGGAACATGAGAACTTTTTTCTTGCTGTCCTGCACCCTGGAAAATACCTCTCCAAAAGGTGGGTGTCCCGTTCGCGCGTCTACCTGATTTTGTGGAGCATTCTCCTTGCCACCACAATTGGTTTTATGCAATATCAAAAGTATCGCGGCGCAAAGGAGACCCCTTTATTGAGTATGGGACTCTCGGCTACCGAAGTCCCGGATTTAGTAAAACGCTCTTTGGCTGAAGGCGATTTTTACATCCAAGAGGGACACTATAGACAAGCCATTAGTGCCTATCAGTTGAGCAGAGACCTTGGGGCACTCCCTATCCATTTCTATAGGAAACTTGGATTCGCATATTTCAAGGAGGGACAGTATGCGCTCGCAGCTGAAGCGTATGAATTGTTTCTGGAGGAGCGGGAGAATGTCCATCCAGGTGTATTTACCGCTGAAGCCTCGCTTAGCGGCATGTATCCAACGACTACTTCTGCTGAAGCAAAAGTTGTGCAGGACTACGAGACCTATAACATTCTTGGCACTACCTATATGAAACTTGAGCGTCTGCAAGACGCACAGCGCGCTTATGAACAGGCAATCCGTCTTGCACCGAAATATGGAGAAGCGTATAACAATCTCGCACGTCTCTATGTTGACGGTTACCAACAGAAACTGAACCTTGCTGAGACGTTAGCCTATACCGCTGTCACGTTAAATCCGAATGTCGCCGCTTATCATGATACCCTCGGTTGGGTTTTGGCGAAACGTGGGCAGATGAATAAAGCCATGAAAGCCTTAGAACGCTCCATCAATCTTCAAAGTGATGCTGTTGAGACACACTACCACCTCGCACAGGTCGCCTTAAAAGCAGGAGAACGAAAGAAGGCGATAAAATCAATTCGGAACGTTCTCAAACTCAATCCTGCCTATGTACATCTGAATGCGGGTCCCAAAAACTATAGATGAGACTTAACGGATGACCGAAAGTTTGCCGATACGTCGATCTGTCTCTGATTTAAGGACATAGACATAAATTCCGCTACTAATTCCAGAAAGATCCCAAACCTTTCTATCCCTCTCCCGTTCCGTCCTCTCAAACGCAGCGATGCAGTTTCCAGCGACATCGTAAATGTAAATATTCGTTCCAATAGGGAGTTTATCAAAAGTAACCGCATTGCCTTCCGCTGGATTCGGATAGACGATTGTCTCGGTTAGCGTCGGTGCTGGCAGTAGGACTGTCAATGTTCTCGCGTCGTCTGCAAGTTCCGCACCGTCCATATCCGAAAGTTGTAGTGCCTCAATCTGATAGCGATTTCCTGTGCGGAAAACGGCAGGGGAAAATGTAAGCACGACCCGATGTCCGGACTTATCCAGAATTGCTGAAGTCGGTGCATAACTTCCTGCATGACTCTCTGTTCCTTCTTGTTTGTGCAGCCGGTAACGTCCAGCGTGCGTCGTTGACAATCCCATCGGTTTGTCAAACTGTAGCAAGAGCTGATTTGGCGGTGAATAATCGGCTGCATGTAATCTGGGGCGTCGCGTCGGCGTAACAGACACCAAAGTGGACCCGCGTGAGCGTCTGCCGTTTGAGTCCTGCGACATAACCGCATACCAATAAGTTTTTCCCATTGTGAGTCCACTATCTGTAAACGCAGTTTCCCGAATCCCTTCACGAATCGGCTGCAGCGAGTCCCGACGCTCTCCACGATAGAGGATGTGTGTTACGGATTTCTCCGAGGTGTGCCATGAGACCAACACGGAACTTTCGTCAACCGGTTTCGCTGTAATACCCCATGGTGTGCTAAGGAAAATTTTCGGCTGCGAACTTGAAAATGCCGAGGCTTTAAAGACCGCTAAGGCGTTATCGCTATTGAACAACAGTGCATTCATCCTATCCCCGTTGATGTCAGCCACGATCGGATTAGAGGTGTTTGTCGCCGGATGGTGCCAGAGCGGATGGTAGCCTCCGTTATCGTATTGAATAACGTAGAAATTTGGGGCAGTGGCGAGGCACAATTCATTCCGTCCATCGTTGTTTATGTCCGCAATAACCATTCCGTTTCCACCATCACGCACGTCACGAATCCGTTGTGTCCATACAGCGCGATAGGCATCATTACCTTCCGAAGTGAAAATGGTCAATACCCAGTGATAGTAACGAATATCCAATGGTGTAGTGCCGATTGCGGTGCCGGTCTGCGCACAGATAGCGAATTCCGCTTTGCCATCGCCGTCCATATCACCAGCGGCAAAGAGTTGTGGATCACCTTCAGGGAGTGCGTGAACCCATGTCTGTCTGTATGTGTTGTCCCCAATTGCCTCGTACAAAAATAGTTCACTGTCATTATCGCCAGCTAAAATTTCTATCTGCCCATCGCCATCGAAATCATCCGTCACAAAATTTGCGCTGAGTCCATTGTGCCCTAACGTCGGGTTTTCGAGTATAGCCGTCCTATAGTAGTTGTTATCTCCGTTTGCCTCATATACATAAATGGCGTCAGTAGCGTCGTCGCGCGCGATAATTTCATCTATCCCATCCGCATCCGCATCTATAATCGTTTTGCTCCAATTCCCTTGGACCTCCCAAATGCGTTCTGTCGGGAACATGCCCTGTGCGGGTTGCTCCAGTAAAAAGATTACGTCTAAAGCGTTGCACAATATTTCTATCCGTCCGTCCCCGTCGGTATCTGATATTGCCCGGGGCCATAGCGGTTCGGCGAATGAAAAGATTGCCGCAAATCTGCCGTTATCTTGTATCTCAAAAATCTTTGCGGAACCCGTGTCTATTTCAGTGGCGATAATTTCCAATTTCCCATTTCCGTTCATATCCACTGGCGCGACAACTGCGTGCAACCCCTGTTCAGCGGATGCGGCTTGCAAGAGGGGCAACGGCTGAATCCGGGTATTCTGTGTTTCAATCTGATACAGTGACCCGTTGTTATCATCGATGCGTAGAAGTCCAACGCGGTTTGCCACCAACAATCGGTACATATAGCTGCCCGGTGGGATACCTAAATCGGATACATTCACAATATGGAGAAGGTTCTCTGAATCTGAGCGGGCAGCCCTGCTAATGTTTCCCGTTATATCAAAAATCTCAATCTCACCGATGGATACTTCGTCGGTTTGCCACGTAACGACCGAGTCGGTTCTGTCGCCTGCAAGCCATGTCTGTAATTCGTGTCTTGAAATGAGCGGTGCTGTGTGACTCACGTCAACAACGACTCTGTCTCTCTTGATTTCGCCGTTTTCTGTTTTGACGCTAAGTCTTAGTGTGTATCGGTTCTCCGCTAAGTCAGAAGTGTCCCACTTATGCAAACAGGCATTAAACTTAGGCTTCGTTTGCACAGGTCCTAAAGGCAACCATAAATTTGGGACTTCACCGACCCCATACTCCAGCCAGTATTCAATAAATCCAGATCCGCCAGCACTGCCGAAAATCTCGATATTACTGGATCCTTCAACGTGGGATGCTATTTGGTGCGCGTCAATTTGAGCGATGACCGCTGTTGAAGTCGTAAGCACGGCGTATGCGTCAAGTGACCCCGCACCGACGAGAGAATTGATAAATAATGGTTCTGCAGTGGCGGTGAGGGCTTCTTGGACTTCTGTGTTGCTATAATTTGGGTTCGCAGCGATTACCAAGCCTGCGATGCCAGAGACATGTGCCGCTGCCATTGACGTGCCAGACCTGTTTTGGTAACCACCGTCAATATCTGTACTCGGAATTTCTTCGCCCGGGGCAGCGATGTCAATTGTTGCCCCGAAATTAGAATCGCTATACAATTGTTTTTCCTGCCCAAGTCCAGCGACGGAGATAACGGTTTTAAGACCGGCAGGATAGTAAGATCCCAGTGATCCTGAGTTTCCCGCGGCACCGACCAATACGCAACCGCGGGCATAAGCGTATTCTAAACTCGCTTCTATGATGAAGGCGTTCACAGTATCTCCCCAGCTCATATTAATCACTTGTGCCCCATTATCCGCTGCATAAACGATAGCCGCAGCAAGATCGTCGTTTTGGAGATACTCACCGCCCCCAAATTTGAAACCGGCTCTCAACGGCATGAGACGACATTCCGGGGCGATCCCGGCAATCCCAAGCCCGTTGTTTGCTTTCGCAGCGATAATCCCGGAGACATGTGTCCCGTGTCCAGTCTCGTCCTCAGGTTCATTGTCGCGCACCCTCCAATCACCACCACCGGGTAGCGTCGGCGCATCGCTAAAATCCCAACCGTTGATGTCATCAATATAACCGTTTCTGTCATCATCAATCCCGTTTTGAGGTATTTCACCCCTATTTTGCCAGAGTTGTGAGCGGAATTCAGGATGTCGTGTCGCTATACCACTATCCACAACAGCCACTGTTACCTGTGGACTTCCTTGCGCAATACGCCACGCTTCTATCATATTTATTAATCTCAGGTTCCACTGCTCGCTATAACCCGGATCATTTGGCACCGTTCCTACACAAGGCTGACTGAGACGGTTCAATTCGACTGCTTCAACAGCAGGATGTTGTTCATAGTGCTGCAGCAACGGCTCTAATGCCCATTGTATTGGGAATCGGATGAGGTAGGTATTCTTAAGACGCGGGTGTTGTCCGGCAGGTGTCGCTGGTGAGAAAATAGGGGCGGCAGATACAGCACCGAGCCGTTTATTCAACCTGTCAAGTGCTCCAACGGAAGCATCTGAATGTAGGCGTACAATGAGTTCACCAGGGGTGTTTGTGATATGAAGGAAGCCTTCTGAATTACTTTGGGCAAAAACGATTTGTGTGTTTACGAATAACACGAGAATGTAGAGATAGATAAAATTTATTTTCATGAGCCTTCGTATATTTATTTACAGAATGATGTGGGCGAATTTATCTGTGGATGCCCGAACTTGTTCGGGATGTTGTAAAAGCCATCATGAATAGTTCTGTGCTCTGGATTTAAGTCTGTATTTTTTAGACGCAATCTGTTATATTATTGCACAGGACGGAATCGAAAAAAACAAATTTTTGCTGATTGTCATCAATATTTCTAAGTTTAGCGTTAAGAAATTCTGGAAACTAACTTAGGACTCATTATCTATTAGCAATACATCTAAGGAAGTCGAATCATGAAAGCATCAGAACTCACCGTTAAATGCCTTGAGAACGAAAATGTTGACTATATTTTCGGAATACCTGGCGAAGAAAACTTGGATTTGATGGATGCCCTCTTGGAGTCAAAGATTCAATTCATTCAGACACGTGATGAACGCGGGGCCGCCTTCATGGCGGATGTCTACGGTCGTCTCACTGGACGCGCCGGTGTCTGCCTCGCTACCCTCGGGCCCGGTGCCATGAACCTTGTTACAGGCGTTGCGGATGCCAATATGGATCGGGCACCGCTCGTCGCAATTACTGGACAAGCCAGCCTCGACAGGATGCACAAAGAATCGCATCAATACATGGATGTTGTCTCCGTCTTCAAACCGATGACGAAATGGAACACGCTCATCCACCTACCCGAAATCATACCGGAATCTATCAGTAAAGCCTTCAAAACAGCAACGAGTGAGAAACCCGGGGCAACCCACATCGATTTTCCCGAGGATGTCGCAGAGATGCAGATTGATGCCGAACCTATCCGACACGACTATCCGAGCGAAGCGGAACCTGTCGCATCCTGTCTGGAGCGCGCTGCGCAATTGATTAACGATGCAAAACAGCCTATCATCCTTGCAGGAAATGGGGTCGTCCGACAAAAAGCCTCACGAATACTGACCCAATTCGCTGAAATGACAAACATTCCGGTTGCCCACACTTTTATGGGGAAAGGGAGCATCCCGTGGACACACCGGCTCTCCTTACTCAGTGTTGGATTGCAAGCCAACGATTTTGTCTCTTGCGGGTTTGACCGGGCAGATCTCGTCATCGCTATCGGCTACGATATTGTTGAATACCACCCTCGGCTCTGGAATCCAAATCGCGACAAGAAACTCATTCATATTGATACCGACGCCAGTGAAAGTGATGCCGCTTATGTCACTGATGTCGAGATGGTCGGGAACATTCGGCAGAGCCTCAGACATCTGATGGCAGAAGAAATTTATCCTAAAGATTCGGAATATGCCTCAAATACTTTGCGGAAAATTATACTCGATCAACTCGATGAACACCGAGATGACAAAGGATTTCCGATAAAACCCCAAAAGATATTGAGTGATGTCCGTTCTGTACTTGCTGAAGACGATATTCTCATTTCCGATGTCGGTGCACATAAAATGTGGATTGCGCGGATGTATCCGTGTTATAAACCCAATACATGTATCATCTCCAACGGATTTGCTGCAATGGGCATCGCTGTGCCGGGGGCTATCGCCGCCAAACTTATCTATCCTGAACGTAAATGTTTAGCCGTCTGCGGCGATGGCGGATTCTTGATGAACTCTCAGGAAATTGAGACTGCTGTCCGAGTCGGAGTCCCTTTTGTCACACTCATCTTCAATGATGAAGCTTATGGGCTTATTGAGTGGAAACAGATGAACGGATTCGGAAGACCTGCACATATTGATTTTACGAACCCTGATTTTGTCAAATATGCTGAAGCCTTCGGTGCCAAGGGCTACAGGGTTGAAAGTAGTGACGAACTCGTTCCTATCCTCAATGATGCTTTCAACCAGAAGGTCCCATCAATCATCGATTGCCCAGTTGATTACACCGAGAACCTACGGTTGACCGATGAACTGGGTCAGCTGACATGTCCGATTTAAAGGATAATTTTAGTTTTTTGTTTCTTTACTTACCAACATACTTCGTTTTTTTTAGGGAGGGGATGCTGCGAAAAATGGCATTTTCAACAATTGAATGGGCGGATGGTAGAATCCGACTCATCGACCAGACGCTGTTGCCCAACGAATTTAAGCAGATTTATTGTGACGATCTTCCATCGATCTGGGAAGCGATTAAGTCGCTGCGGGTGCGAGGTGCCCCCGCAATCGGCATTGCCGGTGCTTTGGGTACGGTGCTCGGAATCTGGAATTCTACGGCGAAAACTTATGACGCTTTTGCGGCTGAACTCAAAGCCGCAACCGATTACTTGGCTACCTCGCGACCAACAGCCGTCAACCTCTTTTGGGCACTCGATAGGATGACGCGAGTAGCCGAGCAGAACAGCCACCTTCAGATTTCTGAACTCAAAGAGGTGCTGCTCACAGAGGCCTTAGAGATTATCGCTGAGGATAAAGCGATGTGTCGCGCGATTGGACAACACGGAATGGCATTGCTAAATGAAAACGATACCATTCTGACACACTGCAACGCCGGCGGGTTGGCTACATCTGACTATGGCACCGCGTTGGCTGTGATGTTCAGTGCACACGAAGCCGGTAAGCAGATACAGGTTTATGCCGATGAGACGCGTCCCTTGCTACAAGGCGCACGGCTCACCACTTGGGAGTTGATGCAAGCTGGAATTGATGTGACCCTTATCTGTGACAATATGGCAGCACAGGTTATGAAAGAAGGCAAAATTCAGTGTGTTGTTGTCGGGGCTGATCGGATCGCTGCCAACGGCGACACTGCAAACAAAATCGGCACTTATAATGTAGCTATCCTCGCCGATGCACACGACATTCCTTTTTATGTCGCCGCCCCGACTTCAACATTAGATTTTTCACTTGAAACCGGTGCGGAAATTCCTATCGAACAGCGTGCACCGGAAGAGGTAACCGAAGGGTTCGGAAAGGTAACCGCACCTGAAGGCGTGAAGGTCTATAGTCCAGCCTTTGATGTCACACCCGCGTCACTCGTCACGGCGATTATTACTGAAAAAGGCGTGGCGCGGTCACCTTATACAACGAGCCTGCAAGCCTTACGCGACGCATAAACGCAATGTTCACCTGTAACGTCATGCCGCTTTTGCAATGTTTGCACGGGTGCCATCGATGTCAAAACAGGCATACTGATTTGTATTCATAATCCGAGTCGCGAACGCCATCGCCTGTTTCTCCGTGAGGTAACCGTCTGCGATTTCTGCCTCAAGGGCACGGCGGATCTCGTTTCTCGCTTGGATGGCATAAGCCATTGCACTCGTCGGCCAACCCGTGTCACCGCCAAAGGCGAATAACTTATTGGACGGCACGGCGTGGATGCACCGACGCAGGAAATCGCGTGAGCTGTATGGATCAATGCTCCATGCCCAACAGAAGTCTACCCAGATATTTCGGTAGTGCTTGGCGAGTGCGACCAGTTCATCGTTGTAAGGGTAGGCGATGTGCATGAGGACAAACTTCGCGTCAAGATACCGAGCGAACAAAGCACACATATTTCCAGCAGGAATACGGCGGACGGGCATCCGATCATTGCCTGCATAGTAACCCGTGTGAATTTTGAAAGGGAGATTGTGTTCAATCGTGAGTTCAACACCGCGTGCCCAACACCAATCGCCGAGACACAGGCGTGTCGCTTCATCGACTTCTGAAGCAGGCTGTGTTAGCACAGTATTCAGGGCATCGGAAGCCTCAGCGTCACTGCGTTCGATCCAGTTGAGCGTGCGGTTGTAAGCATGTTGCGATTTTACAGCGATAGCACAACCGGCGTGTTTAGCAAAGATCGCCTCCATTCCACGTTTGAGAGAGGCAAGATTGCTGACTTCAACACCTGTTTCGGCGTGAATGGCACTTGGATCTATCTGTCCGTTACAAAATGTTGCCCAAGAGAGGTCATAAAGAAAAAAGTCAGGACCGGAAGTGTCCGGGGTACACGGCCAGCTGAAGTCGTCTGTTTGGATATGGTCAAGATTTGCGAGGTCGTGTAAAATGTGATAGCGTTTACCGGGAGTGCGAAGCGTCTTTAGGTTATCGGCACTTGCGAGTCCATCGCCTGTGAGTTCGTCAAGGCCATAGATATGTTTGGCAATGAGGCTGACAGCCTCACCATACCCGGTGAACTGAGTTGCTTCCCATGCCTCTCGGATGCCTTCAAACCGCGACGCGATATCCTTGGAAGCGTCCATTAGATCGCCCATTGCTTCTGGAGAGGCACCCGCTGTTACTAAATCGGCGGGAACATAGTTCCCGAACAAGTCTTGGAGAATATCGGGACCGTTCTCGACCCAGTCGTTTTCGCGCCGCATATGCTCGTGTGTATCAACGAGGCGGATCGACTGAATATGGTGTGCTAAATCGGTGGTTGCCATGTAAGGTCTCCTAAAAATTAGACACTCGAAACAGAATTTCCATTTCGGCTATTTAGATTTGGGTTGGGTTTGCTGATATTGGCGTTCGCGTGAAATATCGCGTAACTTTTCGGACTACATCTCGTAAGAATATTTACATACATCAAGCAAAGCAAGTATATAAAACGAATTGGCAAGAAATGTTCACAACACTATACTTGACAAATATATTGAATTATGTTTTACTATATAACGTTATAGTGGGCAGGACGTAATTTGTGGATTCTCCATATTATTAAAACGCGTAGGCTTGCAAAAATTGCTACAAATGCGCAAAGTTGCTCTATTGTGATAGACCTCGCTCTAAAGAGTGAGGCTTCTGCAAAAGTAGTCTCTACAGAAGATTTCGTGCGATCAACGACCTCTGCTTGCGAGCAAGTCTTACGAAGCCTCCTGCAACAGACGCTACCCCGACTGCGACACTGAAGTGTCCTTACGAAAAAATTTGATACACATTTTCAAATGGGATTCAGCATGACCTGTCTTTCCCTACTGTGTATGTCAAGCAGATTTTCAACAAGTTTTGAGGTGTAAGGCTTTTACATAGTCGTCTCACTTGTTTAGCATATCTACCACAGCATCAACTACAACCTATGCCGATTACGCTCAATATTATAGCAGGTTTAGCAAATCACTTCAAGAAAAAACAGTGTCTACATCCCCACGCTAAAGCATAGGGTTTTGACGCTGAAGAATTTGATAATACAGCAGGTTTATTGTGTGAATAAAAACAATAAATTCAGAGAGGCTGACGTGCCAGCTTCTTGATGAAAGAGAAATGCTCACATAGGAACGCAAATGGTGAATGTTTAGCGTCAGCTTCCTGAAAATGGACAAGACGCCAGGAGCATATAATGCCTACAGGACGGATTAAGTACTACAATTTCGATAAAGGTTTCGGATTTATCGCCCAAGATAGCAGTGATGCTGATGTCTTCTTACACAGTTCCGCCATTAAGCAACCCGAATACGAGGAACTCCGGGTCGGTCAACGGGTCAAATACAACATTGTTGAAGGTGAGAAGGGACTCGTCGCCCAGAATGTTGAAGTGTTGCTCACTCCCACAGAACGCCGATGGCTGAGACAAGGAAAAGCGATCATTCCGCGTGGCTACTCAGGTTTCCCAGGGCAACATCAAGACCAATTCCTCAGTAATGAACGTACTACCTTTAGGGAAGAAACCCCCCGGTCAAAGCCGATTCGGAGCCGCCGCGACCGCAGTGTCTCTATAGCGACTTCAAAACCGACTGCGAAACCGAGGAGCCAGCCAATCTCCCCCAGAGATTTCGACACTGCTGAAACTTCGACCCAGGATCCGAAAGAACAAACTTCAAAACAGCTCAGCTTCGGAGACCTTTACATCCTCAAACAGATTAACTTTGAAACCCCGATGTTTTTCGCATTGCCCGACGATGTTCAACTTCCCGCAACGGTCCTTGAAATGACGCTCTCACGTTTGACCCTCAATAGCAATGGAACGGAGCGGCACGTCGCTAAAACGGATGTTAAATACTGCTATAAGGATGTTGACGCGGAACGGGTTCAGGCAGCTATTGATATTGATGAAGATGTCAAGGCACAGCAGTTAACGCAATTAACTTCTGATGCCGACACCTGTGAACTGGATACCGAGGCAGTGCAGAGTGCCCGAAGAAGTAAATCTATGATTGAGATCACACTCCGAGAGGGAGAGATTTTTCATGGGACGATAGACTGGGTGAGTCCTTATGAGATTAAGCTGATTTTAGCGAATGGGGCAAAAGTCGTTATCTTCCGCCATGCTGTTTACGCGCTTTCCTTGGATTAGGTGTTGCTATGGAAGCCTATCGTGAACTTGTTAGCGAGATTCAGCGCGATGTTGAACGTTTGCGTGAAGCGTCGGGGGGCACACCGTGTCCAACTGACTGCTTCTCCTGCTGCCAGAATACAGCAACAATGGCGATTAGTGAGGTCGAAGCTCAGGACTTGAAGATCGGGTTGCGGATGCTTTCTCCCCAGCTTCGCACGCATGTCCGCCGGAAAGCCGAGCGGACTATCAAAAAATTGGAGACGCACGGCTACAATGTTGAAAACATCATACCCGATGCAGGCATGAAAGCAATCGGGGTGATAAAAGGCACGCCTGAAGGTCAGTGTCCGATGCTAATAGGCGGAGTGTGTGCTGTCTACGAGCACCGTCCAGTCATCTGTCGGGTCTGGGGATATCCGATTCATAACGGCAATGAATTAGCGTGTTGTCATAAAACCTTTATTACACAACGCCGCCGATACCGACCCCTCAATTATACGCGTTATTGGAATGAATGTAAGAGGCTTAGCAGTGAATTAGGGGCTGAGAAGAAGACACCTAACTGCTATCTTGTTCTGCAACTGCTGTCCGAATAGCACCCACTATACCTTATCATCTTCAGTTACCAGAGCATCTTCGCTGAGTTCTCGCAAAAACTGGAACGTATAAATTCCGGTACGATGTCCATCATTCCAAATCAACCGCACCGCATAACGCCCCACCAACTGAATGTCTACAAGCTGTAAATTTTTGAAAAAGTCATCAGACGGTAAGATATGAAAAGGGTCTTTACCGGAACGCGTTGCGTCGCATCGCGCACATGGACACTTTTGGCGGAGAACGGAGTAGGACAACTCACTATGATGCGAATCTTTCCACTGAATCTTCAAACTTGCGTTACTTCTTTCAATGTGAGTAGGTTGAAATTTTTGCATAATACGCCCAAATCAGTGAGGACAAAAAACACGGTTGCCGATTTGCAGCATCTTAAGTAGGCGCACAAATCAACAACCGTGCAAGATGTCGCAACCCAAGGGTTGCGGGGACTATCCGTTATTCAAAGTATTCAGCATTAATATCTATGAACTCTTCCCATTCCTCCGGGACATCTTCTTCCATGAAGATCGCTTCGACCGGACATTCGGGTTCGCAAACGCCACAATCAATGCACTCTTCCGGGTCGATGTAAAGCTGATCGACATCCTCAAACTCATCAGCATCGGGTAGCGGGTGAATACAGTCCACTGGGCAGACATCAACGCACGCGCTGTCCTTAACTTCAATACAGGGCTCACAAATCACATAGGTCATGCGAGAAAACTCCTTTCCGCTTGATTTACAATAAAGCCTCCGTATTATACAACAGGGCAACTTCATTTGACAGACGAGGTTAATCCCTATTCGATGAAGGCGTTAGAAAAAACATTATCATGTATGGCGTTTTTTTTCAAATTTCGCCAGTTTTTAGAGTTCGTTTTCGTTTACAAGTTTTGCCAAAATCTGCTGTTTACTGAGTTGCGATTAGGGTACTATAAATAATACCACGTGCAATTCATTTTGTCAAGTTATATTTAAATTTACACTGCCCCAAAAACTAAAAGACTTGACAAACCCGAATTTTTATGATAATATATCAAGAGTCAAAGACGTGTTGTTTGCAATCTCTCCATGTTGTCGCAAAATGCAGATTTCCGATGTCAGCAACGGAAGGAGCATCATGAAAAAACCCTCCCGCAAAGTGTGGCGGTTCCTAAATTCAAATTTTGATAGTAGTGTAAAATTAGCGTCGGAATTGGGGATTTCTATCTTCACTGCGCGACTGCTTGCCAATCGCGGGATAAAGGATGCTGCCGAGGCGCGAACGTATCTCTATCCGTCTTTTGATGAATTACACGACCCTCTTGAATTTGCTGATATGGGTAAAGCCGTTGACCGAATAAATAAGGCGATGGCGCGGGGTGAAAAAATCTGTATCTATGGGGATTACGACGCTGACGGTACAACCGCAACGGCACTATTACTCAACACGTTTCGCCGGTTGGGTGCTCCTGCCGATTACTATATTCCGAATCGGTTCGGAGACGGTTATGGACTGAGTGAAGATACCGTGAAAAAAATCCGCCGCGAAAAGAACACCAAACTGCTGATTACTGTGGATTGCGGTATCAATGCTGTTAAGGCGGTCGCGTTAGCCAATCAACTCGGTATGGACGTTATTGTCACTGACCACCATCAACCAGAGGGAGAGCAGCCACCCGCATACGCCGTAATTTCGGCGAAGGTGCCGGGAAATACATACCCTTACACCGAACTTGCAGGGGTCGGGTTAGCCTTCAAATTGGCGCAAGGGTTAGTAAACGATAGATCATTTCTTGAGTCCCAACTGGATTTGGTCGCCTTAGGGACAGTTGTGGATATGGCACCCCTCACTGGGGAGAATCGAATTTTGAGCCGTTTGGGGTTAGCCGAGCTTAACAAGCGCGAACGTCCGGGAATTCACGCGTTATGCGAAGCCGCAGGACACAAACTCGACCAACCGCTTGATGGATATAGCCTCTCTTTTAAATTGGGGCCCCGTATCAATGCCGCTGGGCGGATGGACACTGCGGATAAAGCGGTTGAGCTGCTCACCACCGATTCCGATGACGTTGCGGCTCGGATTGCACCGCTACTCAATAAGGCAAATCAGGAGCGGCAGGAATTAGAACGCGAGATTCAAGAGCAGGCTGTTGAGATAATTGAAACCGAAATAGCGGATAACACCATCGGGATTGTTGTTGCCAGCGACAGGTGGCGAGGAAAAGCACAAGGTGTTGTCGGGATTGTCGCTTCTCGCCTGCTTCAAACCTATTACAAACCCGCGATTGTGCTTGCTATTGACGGTGATGAAGCGACTGGATCCGGACGTTGTATAGAAGGAATGAACCTCGCCGATGCACTCGTTGATTGCACGGAATTGCTCGTGAAACACGGTGGACACGCAGCGGCAGCCGGGCTGACAATCAAAACTGAGAATATCCCGCAATTCAGAGTCGCTTTCAACGAAGTCGCTTCTAATTGTCTAACGGCAGCGGAACTACAACCGAAACTTGACCTTGAGTTTGAAACACATCTGCCACTTCTAACGTTAGAAACACTAAAGGAATTTGAGCAATTTGAACCCTTTGGACAAAACAATCCTAAGTTCCTTTTTGGAGCACGCCGCCTCAATATTAGTGACGGCCCTTCCCTGATGGGACCGGAGAAAAATCATCTACGTATGACGCTAACAGATGGAAAGATCGGACGGCGGGCTATCGCATGGCGCGCAGGAGAAAAACGCGTCGACTTCATAGGTTCCAACCTATCCCTCGATATCGCCTTCTCTCCACAAATCAACGAATGGCAGGGCAGGCGATCTGTCCAACTCACCCTTGAGGATTGGCAGGTTCGCCGCGAAAGTAGGGGGATGAAATGGGACGTGTTTCCAAAACGCGACGAGCCCTCTCCTGTGAAGCTCGTTGACAAACGGAACGGAAATAAAAAAGAATACCTTTTAAACTTGCTCGCCAGGGAAGAGTCCTGTATAATTTATGTACAGGACGAGGAGATGTTGGATCTTCTCCTCACCAAACTTTTACCCGAGAGTATTGAAGGCATCGCGCGGCACGATGCAACAACCTCGATGGTTGAAACGGCTGAGTTATTGAAGCAGCTCCATAGTGGTGAACTCCGAGCAATCGCTTCAAGTAGCACTTTTTCGCACTATGAAGCGTTTCCGTATGTTCCACACTTTGTCTTCTGCCACCTAACACCGAATTCCGATGCATTTTTCAAACGGTGTAGACCTGCTTTCGTCTCTGACAGCACCTCCTATCTGCATCTTATCTATAACGACACGGATGCAACGCATATACACAATTGGATTGCTCAAAAATATCCGACAAAAGAGGTTTTACGTCACTTATACGCCGATATGCGAAAGGCTATCCAATCCAACGGTGTCGTCGGCTATCCCGAAGCAGAAATGCTTAATGGTAAACTCGGTGGAGCCCTGACTGTTCAAACTGGACTCACGATCTTTGAAGAATTGCGGTACATTACACGACATGGTGAACCGGGGCAGAGGCTTGTCAAACTCCTTCCTGCCGAGAAAAATGATTTATCCTTTTCTGGTACATATCTTGAGGGGGAATGGATTAAACAGACATGCCCCGCTTTTATTGAATTTCAACTGAAGGCAAATATTGAATCTATGTGGGAGATTATAGAAGATGAGTCTCAAGTCCCTAATAACCCAGATTCAAGCATATAATCCGGATGCAGAAGTTGAACTGCTGGAGCGATGCTATCGCTTCGCACAAGATGCCCATAAAGGACAACGTCGGAAATCTGGTGAACCGTACTTCACGCATTGCGTCAAAACTGCTGAAATACTTGCCGAACTCCGGCTCGATACGCACACAATCTGTGCAGGACTCATGCACGATGTCCTTGAAGATACCGGTATCACACGTCAAGAGATGCAGGTAAGGTTTGGTGCGAATATCGCGAATCTTGTTGAGGGTGTCACAAAGATAGG
This sequence comes from Candidatus Poribacteria bacterium, assembly GCA_028820845.1. Classification (NCBI taxonomy): domain Bacteria; phylum Candidatus Poribacteria; species Candidatus Poribacteria bacterium. The sequence continues at coordinate 9,654 of JAPPII010000076.1, read as the reverse complement.
TCAATATCATCTCAATGTCTCTCTTCTGCCTGCCCCTGTTGCTACAACCACGGTTGAGGACCGCGTCCATCGGCAGCGCCAAGCAGAAACCTACCGCAAACTTCTTTTAGCGATGGCGGAAGACATGCGGGTCATTCTTATTAAACTCGCAGATCGACTCCACAACATGGAGACGTTGAAATTCCTTTCGAGCGAGAAATGCCAACGGGTCGCAAAAGAGACATTGGAAATTTACGCACCGATCGCACACCGATTCGGCATCTGGCGTATCATGAGTCGTCTTGAAGATTTAGCGTTCAAGCATCTCTATCCTGGAGAATATCGGAAAATTGCTGAACTCTTGAATCAAAAACTTGACGAGCGAGAGGCGTATTGTGAGAAAATGGTAAAGCAGATTCGACAGGAACTTGAGAACCGCAGCATTTTTGCCGATGTCCACGGCAGGACAAAGCACATCTACAGCATCTACCAGAAAATACAACAGAAAGGGACACCCTTCAGCGAAATCCGAGACCTCGTTGGACTCCGGATCCTCGTCAAAACCAACGTTGACTGCTATACCACACTCGCTGCACTCCATCACAAATGGAGTTATCATCCAGACCGACTTCGCGATTGGATCGGACAGCCTAAGAAAAACGGCTATCAATCCATCCATACCACGATTCTTGATGACGGTAAACCGGTAGAGGTCCAGATTCGCACATATCAGATGCATAAGGTCGCTGAAGACGGTATCGCTGCGCATTGGAGTTATAAGGAAGGGGTTCCCAGAAGTGAGCAGGGACGTTCGATTTTCGCCAGTTATAAGCAGATACTTGACGATATACAGGAAATCCAAGACAGCCCACATCAGTTCGTGGAGTCAATGAAACTTGAACTCTTCCAAGATGAAGTATACGTCTTTTCTCCGAAAGGTGATTTGTTTACCTTACCCGCGGGGGCTACTGTCATCGATTTTGCCTATAAAATTCATACGGATGTCGGGCATACATGTGTGGGGGCAGAGGTAAATGGGAGTGTTGCCCCCATTCGACGCGTGCTTGAGAATGGAGACCAAGTTAAAATTCGGACACAGGCAAATGGGAAACCGAGCCGGAGTTGGTTACCTTACGTCAAAACCGCTACAGCCCGTGGGAAAATTAAACACTGGTTTCGTGAAAAGGATAGGGCTGACGCACTGGAATTAGGCAAAAAATTTCTCGACGCTGAACTGCGTGCTGCCTCTCTTACCTCGCGTGACTATCTCAATTCTCCGAAGTTATTGGATATCGCGAAGCAACTCAAACTCAAGAACCTTGATGAACTTTTCGTCCGAATCGGCAACGGCAATGAGTCGGCAACTCAGGTTGTTAATTTGTTAAAACCTGAGACCCCGAAACCTGAGGCTGCGAAAGAGAGTATCCGAGCGCGAAAAACCGCATCAGCCCCAGCCATACAACTCGAAAATGACATTGATTTGGGCATGATGCGGATCATGAAATGCTGTAATCCGATACCAGGGGATCAGGTCGTCGGCTACCTAACTCGCGGACGCGGTGTTTCTGTCCATAGAGCAGGGTGTATCCGTGTCCTTGATGAACCCGAACGACTTTTATCTGTGACCTGGCTCGAAAAGTCTCCCGCCGACAATGGAAACCATCCTCCTGACATCTATCCTGTAAAAATCTTTGTGGAGTGCAGTGACCGTCCCGGGATGCTCGGTGAAATCACAACTGCTATCGCAAAGTACAAGGTAAACATCCGATCTGGGAATTTCCAACCCTCCATAGAACGTCTTGAGGCAACAGCTTCTGACTATTTCACAATCGACGTTACAGGGGCTGGACAACTCGAAGAAGTCATGCAGGCGATTCGTCGTTTAAAGGGTGTACAGCGTGTCACCCGTAAGTTCTAATCTCACTTCGTGGTGTGAGCCTAATCTTCAGTCGAGACGTACTTCCCTATTAAGCCGCTGGCATTTTCGATATAACTTTGGTAATTTTCCCGCTCCGTATACATTTGGCGCAGACACGGATTCGCTTCGTGCCTTCCTCGGTTTGAACCCGAACCCGTTGTAGATTTGGCATCCAACGGCGTTTTGTGTGCCGGACGGATTTACTAATCTGGTTGCCTGTTATGGGACGTTTACCGCAGACCGTACAGATGCGTGACATGTCTCACTCTCCTCTCTTCTTTTTCACTAAATCCCTTTTCTAAACCTAAGTATTAATAATACCACAATTACAGGGGAAATGCAAATTTCTTTGTCATCGACAACCGATAGCCGAAGCCCCAAAATAGATGTGACTTTTTTCTCAGAATCTGATATACTAATACTACATACCCAAGCCTTGCATGCCCATTTCTTTCAATACGGGAGAAGTAATTTTCGTTTCCTTAAACATTGGTTACCAAAATAAAAAATATGAAAGTCGCCTATATTACCGCAGGTGCTGCCGGAATGTACTGCGGAACTTGCATACACGACAACACTATCGCCACAGTTCTGAAGAAACAAGGGCATAACATCGCGCTTATACCTACCTATACCCCTACCCGAACAGATGAGACGAATGTGAGTTTAGACCGAGTTTTTTTCGGCGGCGTTAACGTCTATCTCCAACAGAAGCTTTCGATCTTCAGGCACACGCCATGGGCATTTGACAGACTGCTGGACAGTCCAACGCTGTTGAACGGATTGGCGCGGTTTAGCAGCTCAACCGATGCGCGAGACCTCGGGCAGTTGACTGTATCTATGCTCCGGGCTGAACAAGGGCATCAAAAGAAGGAATTGACGAAATTGGTCAAATGGATCGCTGAGGAGAATAGACCCGATATCGTCTACCTCACCAATTCCATGTTGGTTGGATTCACCAGAGAAATTAAAAAGGTGTTAGATGTTCCAGTTATCTGTGGCCTTCAAGGCGAAGACATCTTCCTGCAAGATCTAATTGAGCCGTATAAAACGGAAGCCTTGGATCTACTCCAGGAGCGTGCTGCTGAAGCGGACGGATTTATCGCACCTTGTCAATACTATGCGCAATTTATGGCGGATGTCTATCTTAAATTGTCTGTTGATAAGATTGACGTGGTTCCACTCGGATTAAACATGGACGGACACGGTCTCCCTATTGAGAAACTCGAACCGCCACCTTTTATTATCGGCTATTTGGCTCGCATTTGTCCTGAAAAAGGATTACATATTTTGGTGGATGCTTTCCGTAGAGTCGCTGAGACATTCGGTGCTGATAACGTTCAACTCCATGTCGCTGGATACCTTGGGAAGAAAGATGAACCCTATCTTGAAGAACTCGTAAACCAAATTCAGGCGTGGGGGTTATCAGACAGTTTTGTGCATTATGGCGAAGTGACGCGCACCGAAAAAATTGATTTCCTCAATCGTCTGCATGTCTTTTCAGTTCCTACCGTTTACCGTGAATCTAAAGGATTATCTATCATAGAGGCACTCGCTAACGGAGTCCCGGTTGTCCAACCCCGGCACGGCGCATTCCCTGAGATGCTTAAGGCAACCGGGGGCGGTGTGCTTGTCGAACCTGAATCGGCTGAAGCAGTGGCAGCCGGCATTATGGAGCTCCTTAACGATACCGATCAACGTGAGCATTTCGGGAAAACCGGAAAAATCAATGTGCATCAGCACTTTAATGATGAAGTCGTAGCGGAACAACTCTTGAAGGTGTTTGGAAACTATACCTAATACTTTAACAACTACGGGCGCGCTTTGGAAGCGGACTCGCCAAAAAATCGAAAAGGAACGAATTATGGTTAAATGGTTGATTTTTGTTTTCATGACCGTCTCAGCATGGGGACTTTACGGTGTCTTTCTACATCAAGGACAGGTTTCGATGGCAGATCCCGTACATGGACGTTACAAAGCGTTTCTCTTTGTCGGACTTGCCTACCTACTCGCCGCTGTCATCGGCTCTGCCTTGATGCTCATCGGATCTAACTGGCAATTCACAGGCAGTGGGGTTTCTTGGTCCTTCGTGGCAGGACTTGTTGGTGCGATTGGAGCGTTTGGGGTCTTACTCGCTTTTGGTGCTGGCGGTAGACCTGCCGTTGTGATGTCGATTGTTTTCGCAGGCGCGCCTATTGTAAACGCTATCGTTGCGACCCTGTCACATCCGCCTGCAGGGGGATGGGGCACAGTCCGCTGGCAGTTCGTTGCAGGCATCTTGCTCGCTGCACTCGGTGGATGCTTAGTTATGCTCTATAGACCTACTTCATAGCACATCTTCTAAAGGAAGCCGTTGCGCCTCTGACATTGATCTGTCGGAGGTCAACGGCTGTGTTTCTTTTCTTACCCTTCCGCCTATCGGCGCACTTTCAAAAAAACGCACTTTTTACTATCCTTTTCACACAAGGTGTCTCTAATAAGCAAGAAGGGAGCGTTTTCATGTCTGTAGGCGAAGCTTGTAAGCCGATATTACAAAGTCAAGAAGTAACTGAAGTAGGTGATGCCGAGTTGGTCGTCGCGGCACTTGCAGGGAATACATCAGCGTTTGATGTATTGGTGAACCGTTATCGACGCGCGATGTTGACAGTCGCACAGCAGATTGTCCAAAATTCTGCCGATGCAGAAGATGTCGTGCAGGACGCGTTTTTGCGTTCTTTTGAGGCACTCCCACAACTCACCGATCTGAACAGATTTGGGGCATGGCTCCACTCTATTACTCGAAACCGCGCTTTGCGTTACTATAAGAATGCCAGCCGCTACCAACCAGAAGAAGATATGGAACTCCATTTAAATAGAGTATCAGATACATCACAAGCGGATCCAGCGCGCATTGTAGAACGGGAGTTAACGCAAGAGGCTATTAGAGATGCCATACAAGATCTTCCTAACGATTATCAAGAGGTTATTCAACTCTACTATTGGGCAGAGATGCCGCAAAAACGGATCGCTGAATTCTTGTCTATTCCGCTGACGACTGTCAAATGGCGGTTGCACAAAGCGAAGGATCTCCTGAAAACGATCTTGGAAAAACGCGGGTACGGAGTGGATATATAAGCGAGTTGTTAGTTGTCAGTTACAGAGAGGTAAAAAATTATGGAACAACCAAGACCGAACGAACTCAAAGCACTGTTTCATACGCTTGAGCACACCGCAAAAATCACAGAGGATGCAGCCTTGACAGATGCCTTTAAGGGCGGCGAACAGCGATGCATCTCCCAATTCAATAACATCCTCAAACGTCTGCGCGACCTGAGTGCTGTGCCTGATAGACTTTTTGAAGAACTTGCGGACGATGCGTCTTTTGGTCAAATCGGAATCGCATGCCATCAGCTCGCAGCATACCTCAACGAAGAATTGGACACCGTTTCCGATTTCAAGGGATGGTTCGATAGTTTTTTCGGAAAAAGGTTCATGGAAAACCTAACAGAGGAACTCACAGATAAACCGTTCGGTGATTTGATTCGGCGAGCGGTCCCAGATTTCTTAACCGAGACCACGCTTGAAGATATAACCGAAGTGTTTCCTGTCGCAGCTGGGGGCAAGTTAACCGTCAATACGGACTTCGGCGCAATTGACGTACAGAGCGCGGAGACTGACACTGTTTCCGTGCGCGTGCAACGTTCTGCACAGTTGAAAGCAGACCGACGGGCAGGAGAAATCCTCAAGAATTTCGAGGTCCAGCTGACACACGAAGCCTCTGACCTTAAAATCGAAGCAAAATTCAGAGGCTCCGAAAAACAGTGGAAAAAGGCACAAAAACGTTTAGACATTCAGTTTAGTCTCGTTGTGCCTCGACACTACTCCCTCGATTTGAAAACAGCAAGGGCAGAAATTTCCGCTGTTGATATAACCGGAGACGTGAATGCTAAAACAGCTGGGAGCCGACTCCGTTTGGAAAATATAACAGGATGTATTCAGGGGAAGACCTCCGGTGGGAACATTGATCTCAAGGCATTCAACGGCGATGTTGACCTTCAAACAAGCGGCGGGAATATGACACTTGAGACAGGAACGGGTGATGTCAAAGCGAAGACCTCTGGCGGAAACCTTCAATTTGCCAATGTCACTGGGGTCGTTAATGGAAGAACCTCCGGCGGGAATATCACACTACGTCGCTGCAAAGGCGGCGCAGACGTAAAAACGGCTGGTGGCAGTATTGAAGTAGAAAACGATGGTCCCATCCTTGCGAAAACGACGGGCGGCACTATCCGTTGCCAACTTCAAAAGTCGTCTACACGTCAAAGCCTATTGCTGGATTTAGAGGCGATAGGAGGCGGGATGAATATCTCGCTCGTTCCAGATATCGCAGCGACAGTTGAGGCAAAAGTACTTGGTGGTGCGGTAACAACAGAATTACCGGTGACGGTCGAGGGAGGTCCCGTCAAACCTAACGAGTTGCAGGGAACGATCAACGGCGGCGGTCCGCTTCTCAAGCTCCGTTCCGTTGGTGGAAGTATCATGCTCAGAAAAACCGAAGAAGAGAACTAAAAAGGTAGGCGCGGTTTTCCCAACCGCGCCAATGAAAGAGGCATAACATGTTCGGCAATAGACGTAGCGAATTAATGTTAGTTGGACTGCTCGTCTGGCTCATAGTGAGTATGGGGGTCCTTATCGTGCTTCTGCTGCCATTTATCGTGCCGCACCACCAGTTAGCGCAATTCGTCCCCGAATGCATATCGCAAGTCAAATTTCAGAAACCGTGTGCTTTCTGCGGAATGACCAGCGCATTCTATGCCATCTCACGCGGAGACTTCACGGAAGCGTATCACTTGAATCCGTTGAGTCTTTATATCTACTCTCTATTTGCACTCAATACGTTCTGTGCAGTCCTCACTTTAAAATACACAACACGTTTTGTTAAAAATCTGGGAGCGACGCTTCCCAGTCATAACTTGGAGATTAATTCATGAATCTACTCTCAGGTCTCAGTTTAGTTTGGGGGATATTGGCTATTCTTGGAATGGTCGTAGGTTTTATCCCTTGTCTCGGTTCTATCAATTACCTTAACATCCCATTTGCCGTCTTTGGATTACTTTTCAGTGTCCTCGCGCTGGCGCTATCGTCAAACAAAGAGTATGCGATTGCCGGGTGTGTCCTTTGTGCCGTCGCTATTTTCTTGGGAGCCATCCGCCTCGTCTTGGGATTCGGAATTTTCTAATTTCGTTGGTTGCCTAACTGCCTTGACTTTCATTGTGCTTCTCCATGACGGCATGTTTTGAGTGGTGGGCATCTTTTAACGTGGAGAGAATATCCAGCACTTTATCCAATTGGGGTGGGTGCTCGGTATTAAGGAGATAGGTGAGAGCCTGTGGACTGAGATTTGTCCACGCGACAAGTTCTTCAATTCCGCCCTGCGCTTCTGCAATATCTTTCATGGAGAGTAAGAGCATCTCAATGTTGCCATCTTTATCAAAATCTTGGAGTGCAGCTTCAAGATAACCTTTTGCAAATTCTGGTTGTGCAAGGTCTTTAAGAAGATAGTCTTTAAAAGGGGTTGTGCATTGTTGAAGTTTAACATTTATATTCATGGTAATTATTCCCTCATTTGCTCCAGGAAGTCGTCCCAATAGTTTTGTGCCCTAATAATATCCCGTCGTTGTGTTCCTTTGGTCCCTCCACAAAGTAAAATCACAATGTCATATTGAAAGACCCCAAAGTAGACGCGATACCCAGGTCCGTAGTGGATTCTCAATTCGTATAAGTCTTTATTCAATCGCTTGAAATCGCCAAAGTTTCCTGATCGTAATCGTGAAATTCTATTTGAGATTGCTATCTGGGTCTTTTGATCCTTAATTCGCATGTACCATCGCTGATATGGATTGCTTCCGCTTGACGTAATATAGTGGAGTATCTCTCTGGGGCGAATTTGCATATTTTAAGGATAAAGCATTTTTAGCGAATTGTCAACTCTTTTCACGGCGTAGGGGTGTGGACATATTTTGGCAGCGGATTGTCAGAATGCACGTCGCATAAATCAACGGTATGAATGCCTTAGGGAAACCTGAACCGGGGCGAGTACGCCGCAAATCAGAATGGACAGGATTCAAGGATTTGCAGGATTATACAGCCGTGAATATAGTTTTAACTTAACAGCATATTTTTCAGGCGATCTGGCTTCAAAATGTTACACCAGTGTAACATTTTGTGTGTGGCGTGTAACTTTAGAAAACCCAGTGGCCGTAAGGGTTTGTTGACGTTTAATTTTCTTTTCTGAAAAAAATAATTTGGCGAAAAGTGTAACATTTTTGGTTAGCGGTCAGCGGTCAGGGCGTTCCACTCTCAGCAGTCAGTAAAAAACTTCTGTGGTCGGCTGAAAACGTTTGTGTCGGTTTCCGCGCCAGTACTTTGTAGATTGATACAATGTTCGTCCCTTTGGGAAGTCTCATACTATATTATACTCTATTTGCTAAATTTTGTCAAGTTAAAATGTGTTGGTAATTTATATCCTGATTCAGACAATGAGCAGCACATGTTTTCTCCTTATTTTGTATGGCTCGCCGAAAGTCCTAATCAGGAAATGTGACGCGCTCGTAAATTTCCTGCAAAGGCAATTCGCATTGGATAGAAGGGAGGGGCAGAATTTCATCGAGGGTTTGGAAATCGGTGAGAACCCACTGTCTCTCTTGACGACGGTAATGTTCAACAAGGACTCGGTCTTGGGCAACAAGGATGTACTCCTGCAACGATGGGAGTTGACGATAGTGTGCGAATTTGTCACCTCTGTCGTACGCTTCGGTTGATGGGGAAAGCACCTCTACAACAACAATCGGGTTCAGAAGCGTGTCGAAAAGGTCATCTTCAAAACGAGGTTCTTCACAGACAACACCGACATTTGGATAGAAATAGGATTTGGCTTCGGGAATGCCGATACGCATTTCGTTGATGAAAACAAAGCATTCAGTGCCTTTCAAACAGGTATGGAGTTCACCAGCGACATTGCCTGTGATAAGATTATGTGCCCGGTTAGAACCCGACATTGGGATAATATCTCCGTCCATATACTCATGTCTAACTATCTCTGAATCGGGCAGGAATTTGCGTTCAAACGCGATGTATTCTTCCGGTGTGAGGTGGGTTTGTGCTGCAGGGGTCGCCATGATTCTTCTCCATAAATTTTTAGTAATTTTATTATAGCGCAGTTCCGGGCGGATGTCAAGATTTTTACATGTCTTCACCCAAGATAAAACAAGAGATGCCGATTGACACGTGAACATTGTTAAGATAAAATGGATTTAATGAATCATATACCACATCGAAAGGAAAAACAATGCATTGTCTTGATTATGGACTTTCTTTTATCAACACTGTTGGTAACGGAAATGCCCCGCGCTTTTGGGTCGAATCTCGATGCCGCATCATAGATGACACAGATGGCAGTTTCAACGATTATTACCAATGCGGTTCGTGTAAGAGTGAACACACCTTTGCGGAGAAAAATCTGTTCATAAACCCAAACTATGACTTCCTCCCCGTTTTTGGTGAAGAACATATAGCGGTCTTTAGAAGGCATGCGTACTGCAACGATAACTACGTCGAGTATAGACCGGCGCGGGAGTATTGGGGAGGTCCCCTGTTTGATGTGCAAGAGGCATCGCCGGTCCAGGTCCTTGAGAGCAACGCAGCCATTTTTGAGGCGACACAGAAATGTCTACGTAGTGTTTACATTTTGTTAGCAGTGATCAATATAGCTGCGAAAT